>CAZXBZ010000103.1:0-10133 GCA_964639135.1 uncultured Solibacteraceae bacterium
AATCTGTGGTGTCTGGCCGGTGGGCCCGGTCGACACCGACTTCCGGCCGCCGCTCGACGCCTGTCACGACCTCGGCGGAGGCCGGCTCGCGATAAACCGAAAGGGGCGTGCCACGCTGGATGAGGCGTCCCTTGTGAATCACGAACATCTGGCCCGCAAGTTCAAAACACTCGTCGAGTGCGTGAGTCACAAGAAGGATGGGCAGCCGCGACGAATCGCGGATTTCGCGGAGAAGCGCGTACAGCTCTTCTCGGAGCGGCGCGTCGAGGCCTTGCGCGGGTTCATCGAGCAGAAGCGCTCGCGGCTCGCGAATAAGTGCGCGGGCAATGGAGCCGCGCTGCCGCTGGCCGCCCGAAAGTTCATGCGGGCGGCGTCCAGCCATATCGGAAAGCTGGAAGCGCTCAAGCATCTCGCCGACGCGGCGCGCGCTCTCGATCCGAGGCAACCCCGCGGCGGCAAATTCGAGATTCGCCCGAAGGGTCTTGTGCGGGAAAAGGGAGTTTGCTTGAAATACGTACCCGCAGGGCCGCTGCCGGGGCGGCAGGTTCACGCGAGCCTCGGCATCGAAGACGATACGGTCATCCACCAGGATGCGGCCCTTCTCGGGGGTCGTAAACCCGGCGATGGATTCAAGAGTCAGCGTCTTTCCGCTTCCCGACGGACCGAAAAGCACCGTGATGCCCGGTTCGACGCGCAGCGAGACCTCAAGGTCGAAGGCGGCGGATTCCGGCCCGGCGGAGAAGCGCTTCGCGATGCGGACGTCGATCATCGAAGAAGCTTCCCTTCATTCCAGCGGTTTGCCACGTAGACCGAGACCAGCGCGATGGCGGAAATGGCAAGCACGAGGATCAGCGCCGTCGTCCGGTTGCCCGCTTCGACGGCGTCATAGATGGCGACGGAAATGGTTTGCGTGCTGTTCGGGATATTGCCCGCCAGCATGATGGTGATGCCAAAATCCCCGAGCGACCGAGCGAAGGCAAGGACCGCGGCGGCGAATACCGGCCGCCGGGCAAGCGGAAGAGAAACGTGCCAGAAAACGCGCCACTCGCTGGCGCCGAGATTCCGCGCGGCCTTCTCGTAGGTGCGGTCCACGGTCTCAAGCGCGGCCCGCACCAGTTTGATTAGAAGTGGCGTGGAATGGACCATGGCCGCGACCACGGCGGCCTTCCAGGTGAAAACGAGCGGCCCGCCGGTGACGGCCTCGAACAGGCGGCCGGGCAGGTTTTCCCGGCTGAGCAGAACGAGCAGGTAATAACCCATTACGGTGGGGGGTAACACCAGAGGGAGAGTTACGGCCGCATCCACCAGTTCCTTGCCGCGAAAAGTACGGTTCGCGAGCAGGTAGGCAACCCACACGCCGGCGGCGAGCGAGAACGCGGTAGCAAGCACGGCCACGCGCAAGCTGAGCCACAGCGGGAACCAATTCACTTCCATGCGAATCCCAATTATAGCGATTGAGAACATTTGGTTCTTGCCGTGTTTGGGTCCCTGGAAAGGCCGCCGCACGGCAAGCGCTGGATCGCGGATAATGACAGTATTGACTGCCGCTGAAACACGCCGCACGGCGCCCGCCCCACCCGACGTTGCCCGCATTCGCCTGTGGCTCTACTTCACAGCCTGCGCGGTTTACCTGTTGGATCGTCTTTCGAAGATCTGGGTAATGGGAGCGCTGGGAGATTACGACCAGATTGTAGTGATACCGGGATTTTTCAACCTGATACACATTCGCAACTCGGGCGCGGCGTTTGGCATGTTGAGCGAAGCCGAGCCCTGGGTGAGGATGCTGTTGCTGGTGGGGGCTTCTTCCCTCACCGTACTCGCGCTTGCTTACTTTGTATGGAAGACGGCCGGAAACCCCCACTACGGTGGCCCAAAGCTGCGGCTGGGCCTGGCGCTGATCCTGGGAGGCGCGGCCGGGAACATCCACGACCGGATTATTTACGGAAGCGTCGTGGACTTTCTCGACTTTTACGCCGGTTCCTGGCACTGGTACACGTTCAACATCGCCGATAGCGCGATCACGGTGGGCACGGGCCTGCTGTTGCTCGATCTGTGGCGGAGTCCCGACCGCGAAAGAACGACGAATGCATCCGAAACTGCTTGAGTTTGGCGACTTTTTCCTGCCGGCCTACGGCTTCTTCGTGGCGCTGGGCTTTCTGGCGGGGATACTGGTCACCAGCAAGCTCGCAAAAAGGCGGAGGCTCGACTCCGAACTCGTGGTGAGCGCCGCGCTCTATACCGCGCTTGTGGGCCTCGCGGGAGCCAAACTCGCGCTCATCATTCAGGACTTCGGCTACTACTCGCAACACCCAGGTGAGTTATTTTCGATGAGCCTGGTGCAATCGGCCGGTATCTTCTACGGAGGCGTGCTGGCCGGATTGGCATTTTTCGTATGGTACATGCGGAAACACGGCCTGCCTTTCGCCACATCGGCCGATTGCCTTGCTCCGGGCCTCGCGATCGGCCACGCTTTCGGCCGAATCGGATGCCTGTTTGGAGGCTGCTGCTTTGGAGAAGCCTGCGCGCGCCCCTGGGCGATCACTTACACCGATACGACCGTGCGTGAATTTTCAAACGTTCCGCTGTTCGTCCCGCTCCACCCGACGCCGGTTTACGAATCCGTCACGGAATTCGCGATCTTCTTTCTGCTGATCGCGCTCTTTGGCAAGCTGCGCACGCCGGGGCGCATTCTCGGGCTGTTCCTGGTGCTCTCCTCGGCGGGGCGCTTCATCGTGGAATTCTTCCGCGCGCACGACGTGGCGAACCCGGCCGGAACGGCGTTATCCACACCCCAGTGGACGGCACTCGCGCTGATCGCGCTGGGCACGTGGTTTCTCAAGCGGCGGGCGTAGGAACAGGCGCGCTTTCCGGCGATTGCAAGCTTTCAACGATTTCTCCGCCCATCAGGATGGCCACGCCGCGCGTCTCGGGATGGCTGGCCAGAACGATCTGCGTCATGATGGTAAGCGGCACGGCCAGGAACATGCCCACCGCGCCAAGAACCCATCCCCAAAAGATCAACGCGGCAAAGACAACGAAGGTGGAGAGCCCCAGCCCCTGGCCCATCACGCGCGGCTCGATGATGTTGCCCATCACCATGTTCACCACAAGGAAGAGAATGGCGACGGAGACAGCCGAGAGCGGGCCGTACTGGATGAGGGCAAGCAGGGCCGGCGGGACGGCGGCAATGACCGAGCCGATATTCGGAATGAAGTTCAGCAGGAAAGCGAGCAAGCCCCAAAGCAGCGGATAATCAACACCCATCAGCGCGAGAACGAGCCAGATCGGAATCCCGGTACCCAGGCTGATGACCGCTTTCAAGGCGAGATAACGCTGCATTTTCCCGGCCATGGAATCAAGATCGGCGAGCGCCCCGGAATTGCTCCCGAAAGCGTGCCGGAACTTGGCGGGCAGGCTGGGTGCTTCAAAGAGCATGAATACATACGAAAGCAGGCTCAGCAGCACATTGGTGAGCAGCACGCCAAGACCCGCGACCAGGCTGCTGGTGGCATTGAAGATCGCCGCGCTATCGACAAGATCCTCGGCCCTGGGAATCGGTAATTTGAAACCGGCGTGCGCAATCCAATCCCTGCCCTGGGAGACTTGTTCCGAAAGCTTGCCTTCGTAAACCGGCAGATTGGCCGTAAAGCTCCGGACCGATTGGGTAACGCCCACGCCGAGCCCGCTCAGCAGCACCACCGCGACAAGCAGAACCAGGACAACGGCCGCGGGGAGCGGAACGCGGCGCGAGGTGAGCCAATCGACGGCGGGATAGCTGATCACCGCGAGAAAGGCCGCGAACAGAAACGGCACCAGGATGGGGCCGGCCTCCCGCAGACCGGCGATAACGATGGTGATCGCGGCAAGATTAATCCAGAGAAAACTGCGCCCGGCGGCATCCATGTTGTTTCTCCATCCCCACCGATCGTCCAGCTATACAGCGGCGCGCCGCCGGTCAAGAAAGTACGCGGCAAGCGAGTATAGCCATCCAGCAAACGTTAGCACAAACGCAATCAGCCACATTCTGTCGAGGGAATCCCAGTACAGATACGCGAGACAGGCAATGGCTGGAACCTCGGCGCCGATTACACGCGCGTAGAGAGCTTCGAGGCTTCGTTCGATTACGGCCGAAACAACGATAGCGAGCGAAAGCATCAACGCGCCGGCAAGCCGGAGAGTGGTATGGCTGTATATGCCCTCGGCGAAGAGAATATCGAGCATCATGGAAGGAGCCAGCAGAAAACCGGTCCCGCCGAAATAGAGATAGCCTGCGGCGAAGTACAGGCTGCCTCGTGTTCGTCTCATCAAACCCTCCACCCGGATACGCTCTCAGTTTCGCGCATCCGAGGCTGTTTAAGGCCGCGGTGTTTGATATAAAGCCTAGACCGGAGGATTTATCGCGGTGACGAAACTCAGCAGGCGTTCCATGGTGGGAGGGCTGGCGAGTGCCGGATTGGCGGCCGCCGCGCCTTTCGTTCAGACACGGCGCGCGCGAAAGCGGAACGTGCTCTTCATCGCCACCGACGATATGAACAATAGCCTTGGCTGCTACGGGCATCCTCTCGCGAAGACTCCGCACATCGACGGCCTGGCCGCGAAAGGCATTCGTTTTGACCGGGCCTACTGTCAGTTCCCCCTGTGCGGCCCTTCGCGCGCATCGCTGATGACGGGCCTGTCGCCGGACGCCACGCAGGTCCGCGACCTGCGGCGTCACTTCCGTGAGATCGTGCCGCGCGTCATCACTCTTCCACAGCACTTTCAGCGAAACGGGTATTACGCGGCGCGAGTGGGCAAGATTTACCACTATGGAGTTCCAAGCGAGATCGGCACGAGCGGGCTTGACGATAAAGCCTCGTGGAACCACGTGGTGAACCCGAGGGGCATCGACAAGATCGAAGAGCCGAAGATCACCAACTACACGCCCGCGAGAGGGCTTGGCTCCTCACTCTCCTATTACGCTTCTCCAGCGCCGGACGAACAGCATACGGACGGCATCACCGTGGACGTAACGCTCGATCTGATCGCGAAGCACCGCAATGACCCATTCTTCCTGGCGGCGGGCTTCTACCGGCCGCACGTGCCATTGATTGCACCCTCGAAATACTTTGATAGAGTCCCGCTCGAGAGCGTGGACGCCATTCCGTTCTCGCCAGCCGAGATGGAGATCGCTCCCAAGTGGGCCTATTTCACAAACCCGCCGAACTGGGGACTGAACGAGCGGCAGATCCGCGAGGTGCGGAGAGCCTATTTCGCCTCCATCATGTTCGTGGACGCGAACGTGGGCAGGCTGCTGGCCGGTCTTGAAAAACTGGGGATGGCCGATGATACGGCAGTGGTTTTCTGGAGCGACCATGGCTGGGCGCTGGGCGAACACGGGCAGTGGATGAAACAGGCGCTCTGGGAACCCGTGGCCCGTGTGCCCCTGATTATCGGCGGCGCGGGGGTAGATGGGCGAGGGACGCCATGCTCGCGTCCGATGGAACTGCTGGACCTCTACCCGACGCTCTCGGAACATTGCGCGCTCAAGGAACGTCCAGCATATTTGCAGGGCAGGTCGGTCGCCCCGCTCCTGCGGAACCCCAGGGCGCGCTGGGAGCATCCAGCAATTACGCAGGTAATGCGCTCAAACCGCGGACAGCCCTTGATGGGCTATTCCATCCGCGACGAACGCTACCGTTACTCGATGTGGGACGACGGAAACGAGGGAGAAGAATTTTACGATTATCAAACCGATCCCCGCGAGATGAAGAACCTCGCCAAGGCCGGCGGAGCGCACACGGGCGCGCAAAGGGCACTGGCGGCGCGGCTCCGCTCGATCCTTGCGACCCGCGGGACCCCGGCGGAACTGGGATAGGCGGGTATTCGCCGGATGCGAACACTCCATGCCGGTCCGGGCGCCGCTGCCCGGCTTCCCCGTTTGGCCGGGAAAGATCGAGTTCGAACTAGGATATGGCTATGCGGTTTCGGCTTCGTCCACATCGATGGCTAAGAACGGCTTGCGTGGCGGTGTGCGCGCTTGGCGCGCTCCAGACGCTCGGCGCGCAGACGTTCATCGATGAGGTCCGTGTGCGGATGATCGAGCCGGCCGGAGGCAAGGTGCGTCCGCTCGAGGAAGCCGTCATCAAAGTGGAGATGTACGGAACCATTCGCTCGAAGGACGGCGCCGAGGTCAAGGGCCTGCTGCCGCTCGACGCCGCGTATATGTCCTTCGCGTCGGACAACGGCGATTCCGGCTGGATCTCAAAGGCTTACATGTGTCCCGATTTCAACCAGCGGGATTACGTGGAGGAGCGCAAGAGTGGCTGGCAGAGCATCCTGGGCACGGTGCAGAAATTCACGCTGAAGAGCTGCTACCTTTACACGGCGCCCGCGAAACCGAGGCGCTACCCGTTGCAGGCAAGCAAGGACGGCATGTTCGGTGAAACGACACTTGAAGTGGATGCCGGCGCGCCATCCACGCGCCAGCCGGAGATGTTTACCTTCAACGCCGAAGCGCCTTCCACCGACCCCTACTTTCCCCTTGTGGAACATTATGCGCCGTTCATCGCGCAGGAGACCTGGTTCAATCCGGCCGCGGATTCGATCGCGCGTTTCGATTTCGACGGCGACTTTCGGGGTGACAATAACTGGTCGAATCTGGGCAAGGGCTCCACGCAGGCATACGTGTATTACGCGGTGATGGAGACCCCAACGCACTGGTTCTTGCATTACAACTTCTATCATCCGAGGGACTATTCAGACGTTTGCGCGCTCGGCTCCTGTCATGAGAACGACAACGAGGGCCTGATTCTGGCCGTACGCAAGGATGGAAGCCAGTTCGGCAAGATCGAGGCGATGGAAACCCTGGCGCACAACCTTCTGTTCAGCTACACAAACGACGAACGCATCCAAGAAGGGGCGCAAAACCTCGACGGAGCTCTGGCGCTCGACAATGGCTCGCACCCGATGATTTTTATCGAGGCTGGCGGGCACGGAGTGGCGGGCGCGGCCGACGGCAGCCTTTCACTCTACGATCATGTGGCGAAACGCTGGCTGCCGGGTTCGACGGGAATCACCTACGTATACAAGGGCAAAGCGGAACGCCCCATGCACGCGGGGGCGGAAAACGTGGGCTACGCGCTGCTGCCCATTTACGAACACTGGTGGCTGCGCGCCATTAGCGACGCGGGACGAACGGAGCGCATGTTCGCGGATTACTACACTTACGCGCCCATGGGAGGCCGGCCCCTGACGCCGGTGAACCCGATCCCGGGAGCCTTTCTGGGCGTGGAGAAATCAGCAAACAAGGCGCGCCCGTTCTGGGGGTGGTTCGACGACCGGACTCTGAAGCAGAACATTCTCGCCAAGGGGCAATGGGCTCTCGATCCGGCCTATAGCTTCTCCAAGAACCTGCGCTTTCCCGCCGATTTGCCGTTTTCCCTCGACTATACGTTCAACCCGTACCTGGGGATCGGCGTCGTGGCGGGGGCGCAAATGTCGGTATCGAACCCTGTGAAGGGAGAGGCGGCCGCCACGGTGACGCCGGCCGCCGATTCCGGCTGGGGGATTCCAGCGTCCCCGCCGGCCGATGCCGCCGGGGACAATACGGCAACGCCGCCCTCCCTTCAGGGCTGGGGCCAGCCGGCGGATGAGAAAAAGCCGGACGCTCCAAGCGGATGGGGAGACGCGCCGGCCCAGCAAGCGCCGCCCCAAGCCCCCCGGCAAGCCCCGGAAGGCTGGGGAACGCCGGAAAAGCCGAAGCAGCCGGCGGGTTGGTGAGGCCGGACCGCTCGTGAATCCGCGCTACCCTCTTAACAGGATGAACCTGGCGGTGAGAGCGCCCAACTGGCTGGGCGACGCGGTGATGTCGCTCCCGGCGCTCGAAGCGCTGCGGACGGCAATGCCCGGCGTCTATCTGGTTGGAATCGCGCGCGCAAGCGTGGCGGATGTCTACCGCCTCTCGGGCCTTTGCGACGAAGTGGAAGCTCTTCCCTCGCCCAAGAGCGGCTGGAGAAGCGTGCTTCGCGCGGCCTGGGAGCTGCGTGAACGGTGCTTCGATGCCGGGCTGCTGCTGCCGAACTCGTTCGAATCCGCGCTTACGTTCCGCGTGGCGGGCATTCGCGATTGCCGGGGCTACGCGCGCGACGGCCGCGGGCTGCTGCTCCGCCGGGCGGCCGCCCCGCCGCGAAAAGGCGAGGTTCCGCGGCACGAAGTGTTTTATTATCTTGAGCTTTTGCGGCGTCTGGGCATGATCGCGGAACTGCCGGCGGAAGCCGCGCCGCGCCTGCGGCTTGGCCCGGACGCCCTCGCCCGCGGCCGGAGCATCCTCGACGAGGCGGGGCTGGCGGAAAACGTGGTGGCGATCGCGCCAGGCTCGGCCAACAACCCCGCCAAGCAGTGGCCGCCGGATCGTTTCGCGGCCGCCGCGATGCAAACCGCGAAAGCCCTGAATGCATCGGTGGCGATCTTCGGCGCGCCGGGAGAGCGCGCGCTGGCCGAAGGGATCGCCGCTGCGATCAATGGGCAAGGCGTCCAGGCGCGCAACCTGGCGGGCGCGACCTCGCTTGAGGATTTCATCCGCGCCATTGCGAATGTGAACGTGCTGATCACGAACGATTCGGGCGGGATGCACGTGGCCTGCGCGGCGGGAGTCCCGACGGTGGCGGTGTTCGGCCCCACCATTCCCGAGGCAACGGGCCCGCTGGGCAAGCATACCCGTGTGGTGCGGGAACCCGTCGAGTGCGGGCCGTGTATGCTGAAAGATTGTCCGACGGACCACCGCTGCATGACGCGAGTGTCTCCGGAGCGTGTCGCCCGCGTGGCCACGGAACTCGTCCAGTCGCTATGAGCACGGAAACCGAAGCCCCAACGATCGATCTCAGACAGTTTCGCGTGCTGGTGGCCGGAAGCTTCCCCGGCGGCATCAAGGAACTGGCGGCGCTCGCGGGCATGGGCGTCACCGTGCGGGTAGTGGCGGAAGCCTCGGCCGGGACGAGAAGACGCATCGAGGCGCTGCCGCTCGACGAGGCCGTCTTCACGGAATCGGACAACGAACTGCTGGCCGAAACCTTCCGGCGCGCATCTTCCGCGAATCTGGTGGTGCTGGCCGGTGAAAAAGCGAATATGCTGGAACGCACGCTGCTGCCGCTGCTCCAGGAAATCGCGGTTTCGAATCTAGACGACCAGTTGCCGCTCGAACGTTTCGACGACCCGAAGCTTCGGTATCTGAGAACGGGCCGGCGCTGGGGCTATTATCTGGTGGGACGCGCGCTCGGCCTGCCGCCGGGGAAAGCCCGGGCCTACATGAAAGATTGCTGTGGATACGAGAAACAAGATCAAAACCGTGAATGACGCCCTGGCCGCCGGCATGGAAGCGAAGGAAGCCGGCAGACGGCTGGTGATCTCCTATGGCGAATACGACCCCATGCTGGCCGCGCACGCCGAGCGCCTGGCGGCGCGCCAGGCAGGTGACACCTGGCACGTGGTAGCCGTTCTGCCGGGGAAAGATCCGTTGCTGCCGCTGGCCGCCCGTTGCGAGATGGCCGCCGCGCTTCGCGCGGTGGATTGCGTGGTGGCCTTCGAACAGTCCCCTTCACTGCTCGGCATGGTGGCGGGCAAGGCCGAGATCCACGACGATCGCCAGGCCGGGGAAGACGTGCGCCGCGAACTGATCGCCTTGATTCACGAAAAGCAGCGGCTCTCCGGCGCCGCGGAATAAGCGCTCATGAAGGAAGCGCCCACACTCAGCGGCAGGGAACGCGTGCTGATTGTCCGCCTTGGCGCGATGGGCGATATTCTGCACGCGCTGCCGGCGGTGGAGAGCCTGAAGCGGCGCTATCCGGCCGCGGCGATCGACTGGATTGTAAAGCCGCATTGGATGCCGCTGCTCGAAGGGAACCCCGCACTGCGCCGGACAATTCCATTCGACCGCGCGCGGGATGGCGCATGGCGGACGGCGCGGCGGTTGCGCGACGCGGAATATGACCTCGCGATCGATCTTCAGAGCCTTATTCAGAGCGCTCTCATCGCGAAATTCTCCGGCGCGAAGCACACCCTGGGGTATGCCCGCGCCGCTTGCAGGGAACCTCTGGCCGCACTTTTTTATAGCTGCCGGGTGCAGCCCGACTCCATCCACATCGCGGAAAAGCACCTCG
>CAZXBZ010000104.1:0-10089 GCA_964639135.1 uncultured Solibacteraceae bacterium
CACATTGCGGAAAAGCACCTCGACGCGATGCGCGCGCTGGGAGTGGACCGGCCCACGCTCGCCTGCACGCTGCCTGGCGGCGAGCACGAAGGCGAACTGCCGGAAGGCCCTTTTGTGCTTGCGAACCCGTTCGCGGGATGGAAAAGCAAGCAATGGCCGCTTCCGCACTATCAGCAGCTTGCTGCGCTGCTGCGGGAAAGGGAGGGCCTGCCCCTGGTGCTGAACGTCGCGGAATCCGGCCTGCCACGCCTCGGCGGAATGGCGGGAATCGTGCCTCACGTTTCGTCGATCGCGGGGCTGATTTACGCCACCCGGAAGGCGGCGGCCGTAGTGGGCGTCGATAGCGGACCCCTGCATCTGGCGGCGGCGCTGGAGAAACCTGGAGTGGCTCTTTTCGGCCCGACGGATCCAGCGCGTAACGGCCCGCTCTCAAAAACGATCACCGTGCTGCGAGACGCCGGAACCGAAGTAAGCTACAAACGAATCGACGCGGAAAGCGAAGCAATGCGGCGTCTCTCGCCCGAAATGGTCTTCGAGGCATTGCTCCGCTCGCTGGCCGCGAGCCGGATTCGTTCCGCCGATGAGGAACTCGCCTGATGACGCCCGACCCTTCACGAAGTATTTTTCCGAAACCTTACGCCGACGCCGTGGCGCGCCTTCGGGTGCCGGCGGGCTTCGTGCTGGTGGCCGCCTTCCTGTGGTTTTCCAGACCGTCGGTTGAAAGCGTGATCGAGGGCGCGCTGATCGCGCTGCCGGGCCTGCTGCTGCGGGGCTGGGCGGCGGGCCATCTCCGCAAGAACGCGGATCTCACCACCAGCGGCCCCTACGCCTTCATCCGAAATCCGCTCTACGCGGGCACGCTGATCGTGGCGCTCGGGATGGCTCACGCGACCAGGGAATGGCCGCTGGCGGCACTATTTGTCGCCGTATTTCTCCTGGTGTACCTGCCGGCCATCACGCTCGAAGAGCAGCATCTGGCGAATCTCTTTCCGGACTTTCGCGATTACGCAAAAAGAGTGCCGCTGCTCGTTCCATACCGGCGGCCGGTCAAGAGCACTCAGACTTTTTCCGCATCGCGGTACATTTACAACCGCGAATACGAAGCGGCCATCGGCTTTCTGGCCGGCATCGCTTTTCTTCTGGCGAAAGCAAGCTACTTCATGGGAACCTAGCGCACGATCTCCCCGGCGCGACGGAGCGCGTCCGGCCCATTGAAACCGGCCGCGCTTGAAGTATCATGGATCCAATTCACTCCGAGTGCGTTCGCCATGAGGGACGGTCCGGCGGAGTGCGGCGTATCGCCGATTCGTATGAGCACCAGATCCGCGCGCCCGTTTATCCCGATGGCTTATGGAGCCGCCGCTTCGCTCACGCTCCTGTCGCTTATGTACGGCCCAATGTTGCGGGCGGAAGAGCGCAAAGCGCATGGATCGCCCCCTTCCCACCTCGCACCGCTCCCGGGCGCCGCATTGCCGGCCGCCGTGGATGCCGCGCCGGCAATGCTTCCGGTAGCGCCGGCGCCCGCGCGGACAGGGGACGAACGAATCGGGCGAAGCGTCAAGCCCGGTACCCCGCGCGAACCCCTGACGGTGGAAGAAAAGTCAAAACTGCTCCTGCTTGGCGTCTTCCAACCCGAAAGCCTGGCCCGGATCAGCTTCAGCGCCGCACTGGCGACGCTTCGCGACAGCCCGGATGAATGGCCCCAAACGGTGGAGACTTACAACTGGAGATTCGCGAGCCGCGTGGGCGAGCGATTGGTGTCGAAGAGCACGGAGACACTGGTTGGCTCCGTGCTGCTCCATGAAGATCCCCGCTATTTTCTGGCGGAACAACCGGGGGTCGCGGCGAAATTGCGGAACGCCTTCAAACAAACCTGGATGACGCGGCGGGATAACGGAGCATGGGCGCCCGCCTGGGGGGCCTTCGCGGGAGCCTATTCGGCCGGGCTGATCAGCGCCCAGTGGATGCCCGAAAGCCGGCGGACGCCCGAGAGTATTCTTATGCACGGCACGACGCGGATCGGCTTTCGCTTCTGTGGCAACCTGCTCCGGGAATTCACCCCGGATCTCAAAAAGAAATTCCGGCGCTAAAAGCCGAGAGCGACCGGCGGCGAGCCTTCGTCCTCTAGTTCGTTCGGAACCCAGCCCAGCTCGATCATCCGGCGGTAGACAAGAGAAACGGGAAGCCCCACCACGTTGAAGTAATCGCCTTCAATACCCGTGATATAGCGGGAAGCCAAACCTTGGATGCCATAGGCCCCCGCTTTATCGAGCGGTTCTCCGCTGCGCGCGTACTCGTCGATTTCCTCCTCCGTCATCGCCGCGAACGTTACACGGGTACTCTCGGAATCCACCAGCGTACGGCCGCTGAAGCGGAGGCAAATGCCGGAGTGTACCTCGTGCGTCTTGCCGCTCAACAATTTGAGCATCATTTTCGCTTCGCTTATGGAAGAAGGCTTGCCGAGGATCGCCCCCTCCACGCATACGGTGGTGTCCGCACCGAGCGCGATCTCCGACGGACCGATCGGGATCGCGAGAGCTTTCTGTTCGGCCATGCGCCGGACGTAAGGAACGGCGTCCTCGCCCGGCAGCAGGGCTTCGTCAATGTTCGGCACGCGAACCGCGAATGGAATGCCCGCGTTTAGGAGCAGTTCCCGGCGGCGCGGCGATGCCGATGCAAGGATGAGCATGAAATACCTCAAAAACGGAAGATGCTTCCCTATTTTGAATCACAATCCCTTCGTTAAGGGGGAGATTGTGTGGTGCGGGAATGAAAATGCCCATCACGGGCGCACGATGCGCGCCCGTGATGGACTTGTTACGTTCAGTGGCGGTTAGTTGGAAAGCGCGTCGACCGGGGCCTTCGCCTGGCGCGGCGCGGGCTTCACCGGCTGGTACGTGCAGAGCGGATCCGTCTCCATGGGATTCCCGGTGGCCGCGAACGCCCGCGCTCTCGACCCGCCGCAGATCGCGCGGTATTCGCAGTAACCGCAGCGACCTTCGAAATTGTGGGGTTCGTGCAGTTTCTTGAAGAGCGGTGAATTCCGGTAGACGTCGGCTACGTTATCGGTGCGGACGTTGCCCGCCGGTACGGGGAGAAAGCCCGCCGGGCAAATATCTCCGGTGTTCGAGACGAACATGATCCCGTGTCCGTCACGGATGCCGAAGGCACGGGCGGACTTGCTGCGCTTGATCTCTTCGCCCGTCATCCCTTCCTTGCGCATCTGCTCGAGGGCCACGCGGCGATAGGAGGGGGCTTCGGTAGTGGAGACCACGAACGGGGCGTCTTTCGCCGTCTCGTAAACCCAGCGCATCAGGCCTTCGCCTTCTTCCGCCGGAAGCGGCTGCAGCACCTTGCCGCGGCCCACCGCGATAAGGAAAAAGAGGCTCCAGCGGGAGATGCGATGCGGCTTGAGGATTTCATAAACGGCGGGAATGTCGGCCACCGTCTCCGCCGCCACGAGCGTGTTGATTTGCATGGGCATCTCGAGTTCTTCGCCCCAGCGGATCGCCTGCATGGTGCGGTCAAAGGTGCCCGGAACGCCGCGAATGGCGTCGTGATGGGCGGCGTTCGAACCGTCAAGGCTGATGCCAAGCCCGTCAATGCCATGAGCCTTCAGGTTTTCAAGCACGTCGCGGGTAAGGATTGCGCTGGCGGCGGGCGTGATCGAAACGCCGATGCCCCGGGCGTGCGCTTCGTCGATGAGATGGAATAAATCGTGACGCTTCAGCGGATCTCCGCCGGTGAGGATGAGGTGCGGCAGCGGGTCGCCGAAATCCTGGATCTGATCCAGAAAACGCAGCCCCTCCTCGTAGGTGAGCTCATTCGGGTGCGGCAGCGGCATGGCCTCGGCGCGACAATGCCGGCAGGCCAGCGCGCATGCCTGCGTCATTTCCCAGTAAACGTTGAGCGGCGTGCGGGCATAGTCCCGTTTGATCATGTGCCCGTGTGCGTGATAAACCTGACCCGCGGCGTGCGAAGACGCGGGCCGCCCTTCGCCCGAATGTCCCGGACCGCCGGCGGATGCGTTGGTATCCCGTGAAGCGCCGGAACCGCCGGCGTCGCCAAGATGAACGAGTCCCTGCATGCCTCCAGCCTACACCTTCACAAAGCGCGCGGCAGTGACCCACGTCACGCGAGTTTGATCATTCCAGCCATATTTTTCGGCCCGGCGCCAGCGTTGAGCATTCATTATCAACGAAAACTTTCCGCCTCGTTTCCCTGGGGCATTTTTCTCGCCCTGATGTCACAAATTTTGGACACTCCCGCCGGCCTGTGCAAACCTGATAGCTGTGGAGCGTTTGGATCCGCTCCGCTCGATCTTTTTCATCAATGAGGAGGCTGGCGGCACGCACACAGCGCCGGGGAGCGGCGCGCCTCGTCTTAGCCGAATACGATGTTCTCTCGATTGCGCCTCTGGGAAGACGTACTGCCAAAGTCTTTCCAACTATTGTCGGGTTACAGCCTCTCCACCTTCGCGGCGGACCTCTCGGCCGGGTTAACCGTCGGCCTCGTCGCCTTTCCGCTTGCCCTTGCCTTCGCCATCGCTTCCGGAGTGCCCCCGGAGGCCGGGCTTTATTGCGCCGTCCTGGCCGGCTTCACGATATCCCTGTTCGGCGGATCCAAGGTCCAGATCGGCGGCCCCACCGGCGCCTTCGTGATTGTCGTCTCCGGAATAGTAGCCGTTCATGGCCTGGACGGCCTGTACATGTGTACGCTGATGGCGGGAGGCATGCTCGTCATCCTTGGCCTCACCGGACTCGGCTCGGCGATCGAATACATTCCCCGCCCCGTGGTCGTTGGATTTACGAACGGCATAGCCGTCCTGATCGCGAGCACGCAGATCAAGGATTTCTTCGGGCTGAAACCGGCCCCATCGCCCGACTTATTTCTTGACCGTATGCGCGCCTTGGCGCAATCCTGGCATACGCTCGACCTTCTGGTGACGGCCACGGCCACCTGCGCGCTTATCGCCATTCTGGCGATGCGGAAGGCATCCGCGAGGATCCCCGGCGCCGCCGTCGTGCTCTTTGTGGGCGCTCTGGTTTGTTTTATATTCCAGACGCCGATTGAGACGATAGGCGATCGTTTTGGAGAACTCCCGTCGGGCTTGCCCCGCTTTCATCCGCCGCAATTTCGCCCGGATCTGATCCTCGGGCTGCTGTCTCCCGCGCTCACCGTGGCGATGCTGGGCGCCATCGAAAGCCTGCTCTCCGCGGTCGTTGCCGACCGGATGAGCGGAGACCATCACAGCCCGAACGTTGAACTGGTGGCGCAGGGTCTCGCCAACATGATCTCTCCCCTTGCCGGCGGGCTGCCCGCAACCGGCGCCATCGCCCGTACCGCCACGAATGTGCGCGCGGGGGGACGAACGCCGGTGGCGGGCATGATCCACGCGCTGGTCATTCTCCTGATCCTCCTTTTCGCCGCGCCACTAGCGAAGCACATCCCGCTGGCGCTGCTCGCCGCGATTCTGCTAACCGTGGCCTACAACATGGGCGAATGGAAAGAGATCGGCGCCATTCTCCGCCTGAGCTGGATGGATATCGTCGTCTGGGCCGTCACCTTTGGACTCACCGTGCTGGCGGACCTCACGGTGGCGGTGGAAACGGGCATGGTGCTGGCGGCGCTGCTTTTCATCCGCGGCGTTACACAAACCACCACGGTCTCCCGAATCACCGCGGATGACGTTGCCGAAGGCGAGCAGCACAGTCTCCAGTTGAACGAGATTCCAGAGGATGTAGCGCTATATCGGATCCACGGACCGTTTTTGTTTGGCTCCACCCGGAAACTCGCCATCGTCGAGCGAGATCTCGCGGAACTTCCCCACGTGGTGATTATCCGGCTTCGCAATATGACCGCGCTCGATGCCACGGGCATCCATGCCATCACTCATCTGGCTTTGCTTCTTCGCCATTCCGGCCGGGTCATGCTGTTGTGCGGAATGCGGCCGCAACCGCTGGCGCTGATGAATAACGCCGATTTTCAACAGACCATTGGCCCCGAGAACATCTGCGCAACCGTTCGCGTGGCGATTTCCCGCGCGCGCCAGATCCTGGAAGCGCGAATGCTGGACCTCGCGCGGCAAAAAGCATGAAATAGCCCCCAGCGCGCCGGAAGAGCCGGACAAGACGCCATGGCCCGCCGTAGTGGTAAGACGAAGTATATGCGTTTTCGAAGGAAGATCGACGACCCGGTTTGGAGGAAAGCAAAACACGGTTTTCGCGGATACCCGATACTCACGGTGGCGTTTTATGGGCCCGACGATACACGGGCGACGAAGGTGGCCATCGGGCTCATCCGGGAGGAGAAGGGAGAGGCGGAAATTCTCGATCGCATTCATACGGCCGATCGCGATGCCCGCGACGACCCCTCCATTCGCGAACGCATCCTCGGCCATCTGCGGGAACAGGCCGCTGCCACGGTCGCGATGCGGAGAACGATCCTGGGCTGCCCGCACGAGGAAGGTATCGATTACGCCGAGGGCGCATCATGCCCCTACTGCCCGGCCTGGAACCGTGAAAACCCGGAGGCGGCGGTTCGCGCGCGGGAGCTTGCCGCCGCCGCAATGAAAGGCCTGTTGGCCGGCGGCGAACCCGAGCCGGACGGCGGAGACGAGGCCGGCACGGCGTAACCGGGCGAACCGGCGGTTACGCGCGCCGGGGGATCGGACCCAGGGCATCCCAGATTTCCGTCTCCGGAGAGGGCCGCCAGAAGCCCGCGCGCGGCATAACGGGCTCCTCGCCGGATTCAGCCCGCCGCGCGGGAGACGCCACCACGCGGCGGCGGTTCGCGCTCACCGAGCAGCGCGACACGGCATCCACCAGTACGCGCCCGCCCGCGCGCAATATGGAGCCGTCGCCCAGCAGGTAAGCCGCGGGGTTCCCGCCGGGCGCGGCGCGCAGTACGGCCATCAGCCCGTCGGTTTCCACTTCACCGCAGCGGATGAGCCGGCCGGAAGACCCAGGCTGCCAGAGGATGAGATCCTCAAAGCCATCGCCCTTCACCCGCAGGCTCTTTGCGCCGGGAACTCCTTCCACGGCCGGGCCTTCCCCTACAAGAGGTTCCGGCGCGCCGTCTTCCCAGGCGATGCCGATGGCGAAGAAGTGCGCCGAGACAGAGCGAAGATTCACTCGCAAAAGACCCTGCCGGGTATCCCTGCGCGGACCCTTCACGCCAACCACGGAGAACTCGTGGCTGGGCTTCGCGGGCGCGAGAAACACGATTTTGCAATGAGCTTGCCTGCCCCGGATCCGGAAAGGTTCGGCCACGGTTCCCCGCCCCGAGATCTCGTGCGCCATGGTGTACCACTGCCAGTGGTAATCGTGCTCGGCTTCGTCCTTCTGGATGTTATCGGCCACCACCACATAGGGATTTGCGCCCTCTTTGACGAACACCACCGCGCGCTCGGCCTGGATGGCCGGTTTGTCGCCTGGCACGGAGCGATCCGCGTAGGAGCGGTGGGCGTCGCCACGGACATAATCCGCGAACTCGCCCGTGCCGCAGCCGGTGAGGTAGCCAAGGATCGAGCCGTCGTCGCCGGCCGAACCCGGATTATCCGCCACCGGCATGCCTCCCTCGTCGATGATGACGATATTGTGTTCGAGATCGGCCCCGTGCAGGGGGACGTCGTAGCCGTAGATGTTTGTATGCGCCGCGAACTCCTCGCCGAAAGCCGTGAAGACGAAGCTGTTCATGTCGTAATGGGCGTGGTTGGCGTTTTCGTAGCGTGTCGAAAACGCAAACCAGTGGGCGCGCTCGTTGTCCCACTCGCTGCGCGCGAAGATATAGCCCGCACGGTTCCTGTCGAACTCAAAATAATGCGATGTGGGCAGATTGAGCGAGGCGGGTGAAGCGGCCGCGAGGTCATCCGGGTAGTAGAGAAATTGGAGGAAAGCCTCGGTTCGGTTCCGGTCCGCGTATTTCTCGAAGGTCCACAGCCCCGCCGCGTCCCGCATCTCGCGGATACCGAGCAAATAGACGGCCTGGAAGACGCGGCGGCCGTATTCGGTGTTATCGCCCACGGTGGCGCAGCGGCCCTGCGGCATCCAATGATGACGCAGATAGTGCATGGCGTTCACGGCGCCGGAAGTGGGGATCCAATCCGGACCGCCGGTGCGGCGCAGGGCATCGGCGAACTGGGTGCAGTTTTTGTGATAGTGCGCGTAGCCCGGCCCTTCATTGCAGAGGCCATTGTCCCGCCAGGTGAGCCGGAAATAGTTGCGGCTCATCTTGCGCAGACACTCGGAATACCAGTGCTCGAATCTGGCGTGGCGGCTTTCGCCGCGGATGGCCGTGAGCAGCAGACCGTTGGCGCCAACGGGAATAGCCCCGCAGTTGTAGCTCGCGTCGCGCCACCACCAGGATTCGGTGTGGTCAAAGAGCGCGCCTGCCCAGCCTTCGAGGCCCGCCACGAACTCCGCGCGGCGCGATTCCGGAATCACGGGATAGAGCCAATCCCACGCGAAGGCGAGCGCCTTGGGCCAATGCTCCGTGGCGAAGAAATCGCTGTTTACCTGCTTGTAAAACGCCGCCGGATCCACGCCCAGGACGATCTTTTCGAAGAGACTGAGCGCGTGGCTGGCGGATTCCTGATCGCCTTCGATCTGGTATACGAGCGATGCCGCTTCAAGCCGGGCCGCCAGCATCTCTCCGTTCCGCCCCGCGAGGCTCTTGAGGCCGAGATCGGGCTCTTCGCGCCGGTTCGCGAGAGCGCGAACCTTCCGGTAGGCGTCGCCGGCAAGATTGGAGCTTTCCGCGCGCCGGCGCAGCGCCGGAAGCTCGGCCGCGCTGAAGATGATTCCGGGGTGTGTGCCTGGAGCGACCACCGTGTAGGTGGCGGCTTGAGCCGGAGCGGTACTGCCTCCAGGGGAGCCCTGAACACCAGCCAGGGGAGCGGCAAGCATACTGGTCGCGGACAAAGGCGCCGCGGCGGCCAGCAGACGCCTCCGGCTGATCCAATTCGAATTCATCATGTCCTCACGGTTTAGCCTTGAAAGGCATGGAACCCTGAGTTTATCGGAGGTGTGATGAATTCAAAAATTTCATTGGGATTTCACCCGCGGCGGCGGAACTTCCCGCAACCCTTCAGCGATCCGCGTCAGGTGTTCGCCGGAAGGTGCGAGGTAAATTCAGGCGTATGGCCCACGGCCAGCATGGCTTCCCGTAAGGCACGGAACCAATCGGAGGCATCCCACACGCTCCAAAGAATGTGTTCCCATCCAGTGGCGCTGCAATTGCCCCATAGCACCGCGATGCGGACCAGATCTCCATCCTCGTCGGTTCTGCGAAAGAGCAAGCGGTAATTCCCTTTCGCCAGTTCCCAATAGCACTCCCCGTAGCCAAGACGGAGCAGATCGTCGGTGGCGGCATCGAGCATGTTCAACGCGGCCGCGCCGTCATAGGCACTGAAACTGGTGGTCTGCCCGCGCTGTGTGATCGAGCAATGCAGCCGTCCGGGTGGCTCGATTTCAAGTTTCAGCTCCATGCTGCCAGTATACGGTACGGGTCTCTTTACCCCGGTCTGGGAAGGCGTCACGGCTGCGAACGGCTGTGTCAGCGCAGGAATACGCGCCAGACCGTCACGACCAGCGCGTGCGTCACCATGGCGGCGCGCACCCCGCGGCCGCGCTGGAACGCAAGGCCGTAGCCCAGATGAGCGACCCCGGCCAGGAACGCGAATTTCCAATTTGGAAACTGGCCTCCAAAGGGCAGATGGACCGCGCCGCTCACGAGGGTTGCAATACAGAGGCCCCAGCGGGCGGACCCGCTCCAGGCCGAGGCCCATTGCTGCAGCAGACCGCGCAGGAAAAATTCCTCGGAGAGCGACACCACCCAGAGAAAGCCAAGAAAGCTCCCCCCAGCGATGAGCGCCATCTGCCAGGCGGGCCGGGTAAGTTCGCGAAGAGTGAAGAAATCGAGCGCCCAGCCCAGCATGAGAAGCACGGGCATCAGCGTCAGGAACACCAGAATACCCACGCGCCACTCTCGCGCCGACGGCCAGAACCCGAAGCCGGTTCCATCCATTCGCCGCAAGAGCAGCGCGGCGGAGACCCCAAGGCGGATCCACATCACGCGCCCCAGACATTC
>CAZXBZ010000105.1:0-10043 GCA_964639135.1 uncultured Solibacteraceae bacterium
CATGGCGTTCCCGGCAATATGTTGCAATGCCGCGTAACGGCGGCGGCTACATCCAGGGGGTCTCGAAGGGGATGCCGCGCTGGCACTGGTCGCAGCTTTCACTGTCGAGATCGAAGCGGGCGTTGATCTTCGCCAGATAGTAGTGCGGGATGTCGCGCAGCGGCGGAGTTTCGGGGTTCGGCTGATAGATTAGCGTCGCCACCGCCAGAACTTCCACCTGGTTCCGCTCGCAGACCTTGCGCAGCTCCGCGATGCGCGCCCCGGAGCGATAGACATCGTCGATGATCACTACCTTTTCACCGGGCACCTGATCGAGATAAGGCCGGAAGCGGATCGGGGAATCGCCGTCCTTTTCCACCCAATAGACCTCGCGGGCATGGATCGCCTCCGAAATTCCAAAGGCGATGGGGAGCCCCCCGATGGTGGTGGCCACCAGTGAGAGCTGCGTGAGGCTGGCGCGCAGTTCGGTGTGTGTCCGCAGCATCCGGCTGAGCGCGACGCTGAGCATCTTGTTGACCTGGGCGTCGCGCAATGCGATGGGAAGCTGAAGGTAATGGTCGGTATGGATCCCACTGGTGAGTTGATAGTGGCCGGTTCGCAGAGCGCCGGTTTCCCGGAGGATGGAGATCACCTCCTGAGACGAGGGAATCAGCTCGGACATTCGCTAGTGGGCTCCTTTGCCTGTGATGACGAGGGGGATGGTGCGCAGCATGATGTGGAGGTCGAGCGTGAGCGACCAGGAATCGATGTAATCGAGATCCTTACGCATCATGGTATCGAAATCGAGGCCATCCCGTCCCTGGATGGCCCAGAGGCAGGTGAGCCCGGGCCGCATGCGGAGACGGCGGCGCTGCCAGCGGGCGTAATTCTCCACCTCGCTCTCGATCGGCGGACGGGGGCCGACAATCGACATGTCGCCGCGCAGGATATTCCAGAGCTGGGGAAGCTCGTCGATCGAAAACTTGCGCAGAAGACGGCCCACGGGCGTCAAACGGGGGTCATTCTTCATTTTGAAGACGGTGCTCTTTTCGTTGAGGTGTTCGAGCGCCGGGCGAAGCTCCTCCGCGTTCTGGATCATCGAGCGGAACTTAAGAAGAGTGAAGCGGCGGCCGTTGAGTCCGCACCGCTCCTGGCGGAAAATCACCGGACCGGGCGAGGTCAGGCGCACGAGAATCGCGGCGATAAGGAGCAGGGGCGAGGCGATCAGCAGGCCGAGCGCGGAGAGCGTGACGTCGGTGGTCCGCTTGGCGAGCAGCTTCAGTTCATCGTGAGGGGTGGCGGAGAAGGTAAGCAGCGGGATGGGGCCGAGCGATTCCAGATACATCTCGCTGTTGACGTGGGGGAATTGCGTGATGGCGATCCGGGTTCGGATCCCTTCCTCGTCGCATTCGAGGAAGATATCGTGCAGAGGGGTGAGATCCCCGGAATCCACGGCGAAGATAATTTCGTCCAGCACTTGATGTTCGAGGAAATCGCGCAGGCGATGAATGGAGTGGACCGGATATTCCCTTGAGACGGTGAGCGTTCCGGCGGGAAGAGCGTCTCCGTTCAGCGCGAAGAACCCTTGCAGGCGAATCCCCTCGGCTTTGCTCGCCTCCAGTTCGCGGGCCACGTCGAGGGCGGTGTTTCCGGTTCCAGCCACCATGACGTGCAGGGGAAGATTGAAGCGGCGGCGCCAGCTTCGGGCGTAACGCCGCGTGAGCAGGCGGCCGCCTGCCAAGAGAATCCACTGGTTGAGGCCGAAAAGAAAAAAGAAGGGCCGGCTCAGATTGAGACGCAGAGCGAACTCGAGAACGATCATTCCCACCATGGTGAGCGCCACATGCCGGAAAGTGCGGGTAATAATCCGGAGCGGCGGCAGAACTTCCACTTGCCGGTAGATTTGCAGCCCGGCGCTCAGCAGGATGTTGCCGGCGCAGGCGAAAGCGATCAGCAGAACGCGCACCGGCGGGACAATATCGAAGAGGTTTTCCAGCGGAAGATGGGAGCGCAGCGCGAAGGCCGCCTGGAACGCGACAAGAATCAGCGCGAGATCGCTAACCGCGTATAAAACCTGGAACTTGCGTTGATGCCTGCTGTACACGCCCGGTTGCCAGCATAGCACCCGGCGCGGCTCCGTGCCCGGCGCGCGCAAGGCAGCGCGCCTTCGCCGGCGATTCAAAAGGTGGCATGTTGCGATATTGCTAAGTTAGTGAGTGCTAGATTACACTGGCAAATGTAGCGATTCGCTGTCCGAAAGCCCCCTTTAGCGCTGTTAAGACCGGCGTCCCCTCCCTATGAGCACTCGCGGCAACCCGAAAATGAGTAGCGAAGACCGCCGCAAGAGCATCCTGCAGGTGGCCAAGGAGCTATTCGCGCAAAAGGGTTTCCTGGGTGTAACCACGCGGGAACTGGCCGCCGCCCTGGGAGTGACGGAGCCGGTTCTCTACGAGCATTTCCCCTCCAAGCGCACGCTGTACGACGAGATTCTGCTCGCCGAATCAAAGATGCAGATGGCTGAATTCCGCAGAGCGTTGAAGCCGTATGAAGAGGCGAGGGACGATGACGTTTTTTTTCTGGAGGCGGGGCGCTTTCTGATGCGTCACACGGAACGCGATCCGGCGAATCTCCGTTTTCTTCTACAGGTGCTTTTAGAGGGTGGGGAAGCGGCGAAGCTCTTCTATGAGAATCAGTCTCTCCCGAGCCATGAATCCCTGCGCCGCTACATCGATACGCGTGTCGCGGAAGGCGCTTTCAAACCCCTCGACGCGCGGGTGGCCGCGCGGCAGTTCATTGGTTTTGTCATCTACCACAATGCCATGCGGCAGCTTCTCGACGACCGGTTTCTGGATGAAACCACGGATACCGTGGTTCGCGAGTTCGTTCACATCTTTCTGCGCGGCCTCCGCGCCTGTTAGAGCCAGAGAGTTCATTCAAACGTATGCCAATCAAACACTGGAAGTATCTTGCAATGGCGGCGGTGGCCCTGTTGCTGGCGGGTTGTTCGAAAAAAGGGGAAGAAAAAGCGGACGAGGGCCCCGCAAGCGTGGCGGTCACCACCGCCCCGGCCCAGGCGCGCACGGTGACGCGGAGCACCTTCGTAACCGGCTCACTGCTGGCCGATGAAAGCGTGACCGTCAGTTCCGAGGTGGCGGGCCGGGTATCCAAGGTGTACGCGGATTTTGGCCAGAGCGTCCGTAAGGGCCAGCCTCTGATCGAGCTGGATACACGGGAATTGCAGTTGCGGCTCGATCGAACGAAGGGCGCTCTGGCGCAAGGCTTGGCGCGGCTGGGCCTGCCCGCGGACGTCAGGGTGGTTCGCGTGGGATCGACACCCACGCTGGATCAGGCGCGCGCGCAACTGGAGGAGGCCAGGTTCAAGTACGAAAATGGCCGGCGTCTGGTGGAGAGCGGCGACATCTCGAAGGAGCGCTTCCAGGAATTGGAGCGCGCCTTCAAGCAGCAGACGGCGGCCGTGGAGGCGGCGGAATTCGACCTCAGGACACAGATCGCCAGCGTCCAGGCCTTGATGGCGGAAGTAAAGCTTTCGGAGAAGAGCGTCGCCGACGCAAGACAGTACGCGCCCTTTGACGGATCGATCACGGAACGGATGGTTTCTCCGGGCCAGTATCTGAGGGAAAACACGCCGATGATGACGCTGGTGAAATCGTGGCCGCTCCGCCTGCGCCTGGAGGTTCCGGAGACGAGTTCGGCGTTCGTGAAGGAGGGACGCGCCGTCTACTTCAAGACGGATGCGGTCCCCGGTGAGACTTTCGAGGCGACGGTGCGGGAAACGAGCGCGCAGCTTGATGCCCATTCGCGGACGCTCACCGCCGAGGCGCGCGTGATGAAACCGGACAGCCGCCTGCGGCCGGGGATGTTCGTGAGCGTTGAGCTGGTGACGGACCCCGCCGCCGCGGTGGTGGTCGTCCCGAAAGAGGCGGTCTATACGGTCGCCGGGCTGACAAAGGTTTTTGTGGTAAGCGGGGGGAAGGCTTCCGAGCGCAAAATACCGCCGCCCTCCTACCAGGAAAACGGCTATCTCGGGGTGCCCGCCGGTCAGGTGAAGCCGGGCGATATGGTGGCGACCAGTGATTTGGCGGTGCTTTTTGACGGCGCGGACGTTTCGGTGAAATCACAAACCGCCTCGGCGCAAAACGCCGGAAACGCGGCGGCCGCGGAAGGGTCGCGCTAACCATGCAGAAACTTGCCGAAGTATGCATCCGCCGGCCCGTCTTCGCGACGATGCTGATCATGATGCTGGTGGTGCTGGGTCTTGACTCGTACCGCAAGCTTGGAGTCGATTTCTTTCCGAAGATCGATTTTCCGTTCGTTTCGATCACCACCGTTCTGCCGGGCGCTTCGCCGGAAGAAGTGGAGAGCCAGATTTCGAAGAAGATCGAAGAGGCCGTGAACACGGTCTCCGGGATTGACGAACTGACTTCCATCTCTTCCGAGGGCGTCTCGGTGGTGATGATCTCATTCGTGCTCGAAAAAGATGCCGACATCGCCGCGCAGGAGGTCCGGGATAAGGTGGCCGCCGTTCTCGGCGACTTGCCCGATGACGCGGACCCGCCGATTGTCGACAAGATCTCAACCGACGCTTCGCCGGTCTTGAGCCTGGTGATTTCGTCTCCGCGCGATCCGCGGGAGATCACGAAGATCGTTGACGACCGCATCAAGCAGAACATCGAGAGCGTCTCCGGCGTGGGGCAGGTGCGCTGGGTGGGAGACCGCACCCGGCAGATACAGGTATGGCTCGACATCGAAAAGGCCAATGCCTACAACCTGACGGTGGATCAGATCCGGGCCGCGCTGGCGGCTCAGAACGTGGAGATACCCGGCGGGCGCGTGGATCAGCAGAACCGCGAACTTACCGTCCGCACGCTTGGGCGCGTGGAGAGACCGGAAGATTTTGCGCGAATTATCGTCGCGAATCGTAACGGGGCGCCGGTGCGCGTAAGCGATATCGCCACGGTGGAGGACGGCGCGGAGGAAGCGCGCTCCGTGGCGCTTTTGAACGGCAAGCCGGCCGTCGTGCTGGAAGTGCGCAAGCAGTCGGGCACAAACAGCCTGGTGGTGATCGACGGCGTAAAGGAGCGCGTCGGGCAGTTGAGGGCAAGCCTGCCGTCGGATTTTTCGATCACCTACGCCAACGACACCAGTGAATTCATCGAGGCCAGTTTCCACGCCGTTCAGGAGCACCTGATTCTCGGCGCGATTCTGGCGGCCTTTGTCGTCTACCTGTTTATTCGTAATCTGCGCGCGACCCTGATCGCCGCCGTCGCGATCCCGACGTCGATCATCGCGACCTACACGCTCATTCAGGCGATGGGCTTCACGCTCAACCAGATCACGATGCTGGCGCTCACGCTTGTGGTGGGCGTCGTGATCGACGACGCGATCGTCGTGCTGGAGAACATCTTCCGCTTTATGGAGGAGAAAAACCTTTCCCCATGGGAAGCGGCGGTTCAGGGCACGCGCGATATCGGCCTGGCCGTGATGGCCACCACGTTCAGCTTGGTGATTATCTTCTTGCCGGTGGCGCTGATGGAGGGCATCGTTGGCCGGTTCATGTCGAGCTTCGGTTACACGGCGGCGTTCGCGATTTTGGTTTCGCTGCTCGTGAGTTTCACGCTCACTCCGATGCTCTGCTCCCGCTACCTGCGGCCGAACCAGAAGAAGAAGGACGAGGGCAGCACCAAGCAAAGCATCATTTTCCAGATCTTCGACCGCCCCTACCTGGCGATGCTGAAGTTTTCCATGCGCCGCCGCTGGGTGATCGTCGTGATCAGCACTCTGGTGGTGGTGTCGATCGTTCCGCTCTTCATGATGGTCGGCAAGGACTTTTTACCGGTGGACGACCAGAGCGAATTCGAAGTGGTGGTTCGCCTGCCGCTCGGCTCCGCGCTCGGCAGCACGGAAGAGGTGATGCACGAGATCGAGAAGGAGCTGAACACGCTGCCAGGTGTCGAATTTCTGCTCACGAGGATCGGCTCAGACCAGCAAAAGCGGGTCGACCGGGGTTCGGTGCTGGTGGATCTGGTCCCCATGGATAAGCGGGAATACAGCCAGCAGGACCTGATGACCATGGCCCGCAACAAGCTGGCGAAGTTCAAGGATCTGACGATCGCCGTGCAGCCCCCGGCGATGATTTCCGGTTCCGGCCCCAATTCAGACCTGATGTTCTTCCTGCAAGGGCCCGATTTGAACCAGCTCGACGGTTACGCGCGGCGTTTGATGGCGAAGCTGAAATCCACCCCCGGCGTGCGCGACGTGTATACGACCTATGAAGGCGGCAAGCCCGAGGTGCAGATTACGATCAACCGCGACAAGGCATCCGACCTGAACGTGAACGTGGGCTCGATCGCCAGCGCGATTCGCGTGCTAGTGGCGGGTGACGACCAGGTAAGCACGTATCGCGAAGGCGATGACCGCTACGACGTGATGCTGCGGGCGCAGCCTCAATACCGCGATTCGCCCGCGGCGCTCGACCGGCTTTTCGTGCCTTCAAGCACGCTCGGCAGCGTGAAGCTCTCGAACGTGGCCTCTTTCGAGGAATCGACGGGGCCCTCGCAGATCGAGCGCTACAACCGCCAGCGGCAAGTGATGATTCTCGCGAACATCGCGCCGGGCTATTCACTGAGCAGCGTGATCGAAGGGCTGAACAAAGAGGTGGCGGCGCTCGGAATGCCCGCCGGATACGCCGCGGGCCTGACGGGGCGTTCGCGGGAATTTGAGCGGGCGGGAGTCAGTTACGCGATTGCGCTGCTGCTCTCGATTCTCTTCATGTACATGATTCTCGCGGCGCAGTTCGAGAGTTTCGTGGACCCGATCACGATTCTGCTGAGCCTGCCGTTGAGCATTCCCTTCGCGCTGCTGAGCCTGCTGATCACCGGGGAGAATTTCTCCATTGTGTATTCCTCGCTCGGCATCCTGATGTTGTTCGGCATCGTGAAGAAGAATTCGATTCTGCAAATCGATCACATCAATAACCTGCGGCGGCAGGACGGGCTGCCGCGCGCGGAAGCCATCATCACGGGCTGCCAAAACCGTCTGCGGCCCATTCTGATGACCACGGCGTCGCTGGTGGCGGGCATGATGCCGCTGGCGATCGGCGGAGGCCCGGGTTCGGGCTCCAGGCGCACGGTGGCGATCATCGTGATCGGCGGACAGTCGCTCTGCCTTCTGTTGAGCCTTCTGGTGACGCCCGTGGCCTACAGTCTCTTCGACGATATCGCGAACTCTCCCTTGTGGAAGCGGCTGGCGAAAATCTCTCGGATCTTCTCGCGGGATACCGGCAAGCTGGCGGATAGTGTCTCCGGCATCGCCATTCTGGCCGTTGCGTGCTGGCTGTTCTCCGGTACGGCCCTCGCCCAGCCTCGCGGAGGAGCGGCGGATACGGTTGCGCGCGTGGGCGTCTCCGGAGAGGTGAGCCTTACCTTGAAAGAGGCGGTGGCGATGGCCGTGGAGAGCAATCTCGACGTCCAGATTCAGAAGACGGATGTTGCTATCGCGCGGGAGGGGGTGCGGGCGGCGAAGGGGAACTTTGACCCCATACTGCGCTGGACTCCCGGGATTGTTTCCGCGATCACGCCCGCGGCCAGCGTGCTGCAGGCTCCGGACGGAAAACTCACCGATCGCGGCGTCACGCAGAACTTCTCGCTGGCCGTACCCGCGGAGAAGAATGGACTCCAGTTCACCGGAAGCTTCGAGAACCAGCGGAATTCCACCAGCAGCCCCTTCGTTGGCCTCAATCCGTTCTATAGCTCGGAACTCCGCTTTGGCGTCACGCAGCCTCTGTTGAGATTCCGTGATATCGATCCGGCTCGCGCCGAACTGGTGATCTCGCGCAAGCAAACGGATATCAGCGCCACCGAGTATGAGTTACGGCTCATCGCGGTGGTGGCGGCGACCCAGCAGGCGTATTGGACGCTGGCCGCGGCGCGGCAGGATGTCGGGGTGCGCCTCGATGCGCTGCGCCTGGCCGAAGAGCAATTGGCGCGAGACCAGCGGCGGATCGACGCCGGGAACCTGGCGCCGGTGGAACTGGCCGGCACGCGCGCGGAACTCGAGCGGCGGCGGGATTCGTATCTTTCCAGCATCGGGGCGGTGACGGAAGCGGAGAACCTGTTGAAGGTGCTCGTCAGCCCGCAACGCGAAAACGAAATCTGGGAGAAAGAAATTATTCCCACCGAAACCAGCAGTGTTTCGAGTCCGGCCGCGGCGCCGCTCGACGAAGCGGTGCGCACCGCGCTTGCGCGGCGTCCGGAGCCCCGGCTGGTCGCCATGCAAGTGGATATCGTCGCGGTGAATCAGCGGCTGAACGAAAGCCTGAAGCTGCCGCGGGTGGATCTCGTGGGAGCATTTTCACTGAGCGGACTGGGCGGGAGGCAGGCTCCGCCGCTGACGTTTTTTTCATCGGCGGATCAGAACCTGTACGACCGCGTAACGCAGTTGTCGCGGGCGCAAGGGCTTGGCCCGGTGACGCCGCCCGCGGCGGGGATTCCGCCTCTGCCCGGCGACCTGATCGGCGGCTACGGTACGAATTTGAGCAATCTGTTTGGCGGCTCGTACCGCACCTGGCAGGTCGGGCTCAATGTGGATCTGAACCTGAGGAACCGCCGCGCCGAGGCTGGCCTCGCTCAGAATCGTCTTACCGCGCAGCGGCTAGGGCTGCAGCGCGAGCAGACCGAGCAGGCGATTCAAGCGGAAGTCCGCAACGCGCTCCAGGCCTTGGACGTGGCGAGGCAGCGGATTCGCGCGGCCGAGGCGAGCGCCGTCGCGGCGGGAGAGCGCCTGGCCAGTGAAACACGGCTGTTCGATAACGGCGAATCCACGGACTTTCTGGTGCTGACGCGCCAGAACGAATTGGCGGATTCGCGGCTTCGGGAGGTGGTTTCGCGGCTGGATCTCAACCGCGCCCTGGCCCGGCTCGATCTTGCCCTGGGCTCGACGCTCGCCAGTTTTCAGATCCGCGTGGCCCCTTGACGTGACCGCCGGGCACCGCGGAATCGCGGCGCCGGGCGCGCCACGTTGGCGGCGAAGGGCCTTCAGGCTTAGACTGGGAGAAGCTGGCGCACGCGATCCCGTGCCCGTCTGGACTGGAAATTTCAACCAAGACTCTCACATGGCAAACGAACCCGAATCGCTGTTGAAGCTGATGGGTCTGCTCTTCAAACCGCATCCATGGCATGGAATTGAGGTGGGTGGAGACGCACCGCGTAAGCTGAACTGCTACATCGAAATTGTGCCGACCGATACGGTGAAGTTCGAAATCGATAAATCGAGCGGCTACCTGAAGCTGGACCGCCCGCAGAAATACTCGAACTTCTGCCCGGCGCTCTACGGATTTATCCCGCAAACCTATTGTGGCGACGAAGTGGCGGAGCTGTGTAATGCCCGCACCGGGCGGAGCGACATTGTGGGGGACGGAGATCCGCTCGACATTTGCGTGCTCACCGAAAAGGAAGTGATGCACGGCGATATTATCCTCGAAGCCATCCCGATCGGTGGGCTGCGGATGATCGACGGCAATGAGGCCGACGATAAGATCATCGCGGTTCTGCACAACGACGCCGTCTACGGCGAATATGAGGATCTGGAGAACGCGCCGTTTCCGGTAATCGAGCGCCTCAGGCACTACTTTTTGACCTACAAGGATACTCCGGGTTCAAAGAAGATCAGCGAAATCACGCACGTGTACAATCGCAAGGAGGCGCACGAGGTGATCGAGCGCAGCCTCGGCGACTACCGGGCGAAATACGGCGCCATCTCCGTCCTTCTCAATCCGGCGTCGAGAGCCAGGGAAGTGGCCGGCGTCTGAGAGTTTTATCTGGTCCGCCATGCGGGATCCGTTTGAAATCTTCACGCTGATTCTGGCCTCGCGCGCGACAAAGGCGGCGCTCGCCGTGCTGCTGCTTGGCTGGCTGCCGCTCTTGCTGGTGATCGCGTTTGGCGATGCGGATTCGAACCCGATCGGGTTCGGGCTTCTGGCCTGGCTCGCAACGGCGATCGCTCTGCCCCTGGCGTGCGTGGGCGCGTTCCGCGGCTTCCGGCGCTGG
>CAZXBZ010000106.1:0-10013 GCA_964639135.1 uncultured Solibacteraceae bacterium
CAGTCCGATAGCCGCCGTCCAGCCCACCCCTCGTGTGTTTGAAGATCCGCGCGCGTGAACCCGTGGATGGTCACCACGCCGCGAGACACGCCATCCGCCGGATCCCGGCCCTGCTCGCGGGAAAGGCTGCCCAGGGGAACGAAACACTCCTCCGCCTCGCCCGTCAGCGGGTGTACGAGCTTCCAGATGACATCGCGGCTGAATTCGATCGTCACGTCCTCGGCGCTAAGCTCCCGGCTGGCCACATCCAGCAATTCCTCTGCCGTCATGCTATCGGAACGCGCATCGAGGCGCATCAGGCGGGCGAGCACATGGTGGCTCATGCAATTCGGATCCGGAGTGTATTCGGTGAGGTAACTCGTATGGCGCAGCCCCTCGAACACGTACCCTTTTCCGCTCAGCGATGGTAGCCCGTGAAGCAGTTTGAGCGCCTCCTGCGCCTCAATACCCGCGATCACCGAGGAAGTCGTCGGCGTGGTGGGCAGCTTGCCCTGCTCCTCGTCGGCGCGGGTCAGCAGATTGCAGGACATTCGCCGCTCAAGGATCGCCCAATCGGTCTCGCCCAGCGTGCATTCGTAGCAAGCGGGCTTGCCGGATTCAAAAACTCTCACCACGCCGTTCAGGCCTTCGATGGCGCCATCCACCCACGGCTTGCCCATCTTCCAGGCGGAACGGTTCAGGAAGAGGCGCGCTTCCCGGTTATCGAGGCCCGCCAGGATGATATCCGCCCAATCGAAGACGCCCAGGCCCAGCCCGTGCGTCACATTTACGCGCAGTCCGCGGACCACGGCTTCCGGATACAACGACCGTACCGCCTCGGCCGCCGCTTCCACCTTGTCCCGCCCGATGTCGCTCTCCCGGTAAAGCACGCTCCGGGAAAGATTGCTCGCTTCGATGCGATCGAGATCCACAACCAGGATCTTACGGAACCCCAGCAGCGCGAGATTCTTCAGGATTTCGTTGCCCAGGGCGCCGGCGCCCACCACCAGCACCCGCGCCGCCGCGATCCGTTCCTGGCTCCACCAATGGATTAAACGGAAGCGGCTGAAGCGGTCTTCCTCCACTTCATCGATACCGATGCGGAGACGTTCCTGGTTTTCCATGGCGGTTAACCGGCGGTAATCTCCGGCTGAAGGCGGAGGATGTCGCCATCTGCCACGGCCGCTTCCGCCAGAGTCTGGGCATCTAAAATCTGGCGTCCGCTGTTCTTGTGGTGGAACTTATAGCTGAGCGGCGCTCCATCCGGACCGTTCTTCGGCAGTTGCAGCTTATCGATAAGAACGGCAATAATCTTGCCCGCCGAGGCATCGTCGGGCAGTTCCACCGGCACGCGCTTGTTTTCCGTGGAGTCGTATACGGTCACATTGATAATCGCCATTCAAACGTCCTTTCACCCGCCGCTAACGTGAGGCCCGCGCCGCGCCGGGCTGCAGGGCTTCCCGCCCGAACGCCACTTCGTAGGCCTTCCTCCAGCCGGCCATCAATTCCTTGCCGCCGGCCTCGAACTCCCAGGAATTCCCTTCAAGCAGCGCGTCCGCCCTGACCGCGAAATTGAGGTTCTCCGCGTTGGGGTTAAAACGCCGGTCCACCTTGAAACTCACCACCCCCAGCAGCCTTCCGTATTCGTCGTAGACCGGACCGCCGCTGTTACCGGGACTCACCGGAGCGGAGATCTGCACCATCTTATCCCCATCCGTGCGCATGACAATCCCGGTGCTCAGCGAAAAGAAGAGGCGCTCCGGATGGCCGATCACAAAGACGTTCTGGCCTGTCTCAACCTTTCCGAACGGAAGAATCGGTTGCACAAACGTGCTTTTCCCAGCCCCCCGCTTCATCCAGACCAGCGCAAGATCGAGGTCTTTGTGACGGGCAACCACCCGCGCCCGGGCATAATCCCCCGCTTTCGAGAACACCAGGATCGTACCCGCCTTGCCGCCCGCATGGAGCCACCCGTCTCCATCCACGACATGGCGATTCGTAGCCAGCAGAAACCCGGATTCATTCGCGTGTACCAGCAGCCCCGCACCGACCGCCGCGGTTTCAAGATAGCTCTCGGACAGCCTCCAGTTACCGGTGTCGGGGCTCAGAACGAATACAAGAGGCGTGGTACGTTCCGCCACGCGCCGCGCCGGCATCACCTCCGCCGCGGGGAGTTTGGGGAACTCCAGCGTGTACTCCAGCGCGGGAAGAGACGAGACAAAACGCATCGGTCGCGGCATCAGAAAATATGCCATGCTAAAAAGGAGCGTCGTCAGTAACCCGCTGGCAATCAACAGAGAGTTGAACCACGCTGTCCAGGCAAGCCTTCTCCTTGGCGAACCGTCACGCAACGCGAACCGTACAGCCAATGCCGTGAGGCAAAGCACCGGGAGCGCCAGCACGAGTGGCAGAGTGGCGAGACGCCAGGGAACGGAGAGCGCGGGCCGATGCGCTACCGGGTCTGGCGCGGAGCCCGGGGGCGGCATGATAATGTCGTTTACGTCTTTTGATGTGACGACGATTTTTTCCATTGCCTAATCTTTGAGGATAATCGAGCAGACGCCTTCCCTCAATGAATGACGAACGCCCCGGTCTTGTTGTAGTTTGCCCGCCGTTCGCGGAACCGGCTTCGCGACCCCACCGGGTAATGGGAGCGAGGTACACCGTTTGAACGCGAATCCGTCCAACGATCAGTATTCAGAACCGGATTTGGAAGCGATTGGCCGGGGAGCGCTATTGCTCACCGGAGCCACCGGCCTGGTGGGCGAAGGATTAATTCCTTTGCTGCGCGCCGCGAATCCGGACCGGCCCCTGGTGGCGCTCACGCGCAACCCCGCGGCCTTGAACGCTCACGGCGTCCTGGCGCTGCGGGCGGATCTCTCCCAGCCGGGGCTCGGCATCCCGGATAACGTGCGCTCGCTTTTAACGGACCGCGTAACGGAGATTATCCACTCCGCCGCCGACATCCGCTTCCGCATCTCTCTCGAGGAATCTCGCCAAACCAACGTCGGGGGAACTCGCGAGATGCTGGCGCTGGCCTCGGAATGCCGCGAACTTGATCGCTTTCTTCAGGTAAGCACGATCTACGCCGCGGGCAAGACTCCCGGCCTTATTCTCGAGCAACCCCTCGACGGCAAGGATGGATTCGTCAACGTCTACCAGCAGACAAAGAACGAGGCGGAAGCCCTAGTGCTGGCCGCGATGCCGCGCATTCCCGCCGCGATCGTGAGGCTCAGCAGTCTCATCGGCGTCACTTCCGGCCGCGTGCGGCAGTTCAATTACTTCCACCAGCTCATCAAGGCGATCCCCTGGAACCCTCTTCCCGCAATTCCAGCGGACCCAGCCTCCACCATCGACATGGCGGCTTCCGACTGGACCGTTCAGGCGCTGCACTACCTCTATGAGCACTCCTTCACACCCGGTCGGATTCATCATCTTTGCGCGGGTCCCGAACGCTCCTGGAATGTCTCCCAACTGGTGGATTCCATTTACGAAGTGTTCGAGCGCCACCATCCCGCTCTGCGCTTGCGCCGCCGCCCCCGGCTTGTCCCGTTCGAGGAATTCGAACAGGTTCTGGCTAAGATCCGCAACCGTATCCCCTCGGGCTTCGAGCAGTGGCTCGACGTGCTTTTCTCCTTTCTGCCTCACCTTTCCATGCGGCAGCAATTCGATAATTCAGAAACCGAGAAGCTGATTGCCAGGCACGTCCCTTTCCCCGCGCTCGATTCCTATTTCAAGCCTGTTGTGGATTACTGCCTAGTGAGCAACTGGGGCCGCAATACCCCGAAGCTGGAACCGGCGATCGCGCGCCCCTAGCTCCAGCGGCGTCTCGGCGCCGCACACTCCGCCAGGGAGCGGCGGGCTTTATCGCGGCCGCTGACCGGCCCTTCGCTATTCTTATCCTCATGGATGCCATTTTGGTGAACCGGCGAGCCGCCCAACGGATTGAGAGGGGGCACGCCTGGATTTTTCGTTCGGATCTCGAAGGCGAGCCATTGACCACCGGCGGAAGTGCCGTGCGCGTACGGCTTGCTTCCGGAAAGCCGCTCGGCACGGCGCACTACAGCGGCAATTCGCAAATCGCGCTCCGGATGCTCGCGGAGCGGGACGTCACCGTCGATAAGGCGTTTCTCCGCGAACGTTTAGCCAATGCAATCGCACTGCGCCGGCACATTGTTCGCGACTCCGATTCCTACCGCGTTGTGTACGGAGAGGCCGATTTCCTTCCCGGCCTTATCGTGGACCGCTACGCCGATTGTCTCGCCATACAGACCCTCTCGCAGGGAATGGACGCACTGCAGCCGCTCATCGTCGAAGTGTTAAACGAGTTGATGGAGCCCCGGGCCATCGTCGAGAAAAACGAAGTGCGCGGCCGTTCCCTCGAGGGCCTGCCGATGCGGTCCGGCATTGTTCACGGCTCGCTCGACGGCCCTCTCCGCGTCACGCTGAACGGGCTCCGCTTTGAAGTGGATCTCCCGCGGGGGCAAAAAACTGGTTTCTTCCTCGATCAGCGCGAAAATTATGCCGCCGTCCGCCGCTTCGGCCACGGCCGCGCTCTCGACTGTTTCACTTACGGCGGTGGGTTTGCTCTCCACCTCGCCTCGGTGTGCGAATCCGTGGAAGCCGTGGATTCATCCGCCGCCGCGGCGGCCCTGGCCGGCCGTAACGCGGAGGAGAATGGGTTGGGTAACGTCGGCATCCGTGAAGCCGACGTCTTCCAGTTGCTCGCAAGTTACCAGCACGCGCGCCGGAGCTTCGACACCATCGTGCTGGATCCTCCGGCTTTCACCAAGAGCCGCAACCGCAAGGACGACGCCGCGCGCGGCTACATGGAAATCAACCGGCGCGCGTTGCGCCTGCTCGCGCCCCGCGGCATCCTCGTCACCTGTTCCTGTTCGCACCACTTCCCGGGTGCGAAACTGCTTGATGTGGTGCGCGAAGCTTCGTGCGACGCCAGACGTCCGCTGCGTCTGCTCGAAACACGCTCGCAGGCGTCCTGCCATCCGGTCCGCGTCGGCGTTCCGGAGACCGAATACCTGAAGTGCTTTATCCTTCAGGCGGAATAATGCGTGGGGATGGCGGCGCTACTCCGGCAGCAGCACTACCCGGAGCGTTTCCCCGTCGAGATCGTATTCGCGCACGGACGCGTCGCCGTCGAGAGCCGGCGCTCCGGTCCTCAATTCAGCGCACAGCGTCTCCGCCATGAAGTGATCCCGCCGGGCTTCAACTACATGCTCCACGCGGCTTGACCCCTGCACCGCCAGCCCGATTCGCTGCGTGTATTCAAGTTCAAGCTCCTTCCGCAGAGTTTGCACGCGGTTGAGAACGTCGCGGTAGAGCCCCTCGTCCAGCAGGTCCTCGGTCAGTTCGGTGCGCAGAATCACCACCGCCGTGGAATCCCCCGCCGCGGCAAAGCCTTCACGCGCTTCAATCTGAATTTCGACATCCTCGCCGTCGAACGAGATCATCTCGCCCGCAACCTCCAGGCGGGCTTCCCCCGCGGCGAGAATCTCCCCGCGCAATGCCGCCACGTTCGCCGCTTCAAGAGCTTTCTTCACCGCGGGCATCCGCTTCCCCACGCGCGCCCCAAGCCGGCGGAAGTTTGGCTTCGCCTTGTAATGAACGAATTCGTCGGCACTTTCGACGAATCGCACTTCTCTCACATTTAACTCATCGGCAATCAGATTCGCGTACGCCGCCACGCGCTCCCGCGATCTCTTGCTGGCCACCACCACGGAAGCCTCTGAAAGCGGCTGTCTCACTTTCAGCTTGTGGTCGTTGCGCACCCGAAGTCCGAGAGAAACAATATCCCTCACCAGGGCCATGTCCTCGAGCAGATCATGGTCCAGGCGTGAAGGGTCGGCCGCGGGATAATCGCACAGGTGTACGCTCTCGGGCGCTTCGGCACCGAACTGCCGCGCCACCAGGTTCTGGTAAAGCTCCTCGGTCTGAAAGGGCGTAAAGGGCGCGGCCAGCTTGATTACCGTCGTCAGGCACTCATAGAGCGTTGCGTAAGCGTCCAGTTTCGATTCATCCATCTCGGCGGACCAGAATCGATCCCGGCTGCGCCGCAGCCACCAGTTCGAAAGCCCCTCGACAAACTCCGACAGCTCGCGCGCCGCCTCATACGACGCATAATGATCCATCAGCTCCGTCATCGAGGCCGTTAGCCGCGACAGTTCCGAAAGAATCCATCTGTCGAGCAGCGCTCGCTCGGCGACCGGCCGGCCCGAATGCTCCCTCGGGTCGAAACCGTCAATGTTCGCGTAGATCGTGAAGAAGGAATACACATTGCGCAGCTTGAGAGGGAACTCTTTTTGCAGGGAGCGCACATTGCTCAGGCTGTGCCTCGTCGAATTCCATGGCGGATTCGACGCCAGGAAGAACCAGCGGAACGCATCCGCGCCCGGCGCCGGCGTCGCCACATTCTCCACGCGAATCCGCTCATCCGGAGGCAGTTGGGGCACCGCCACCGGCGCGACCTCCAGCCCCCTGGCGTTCGGCTTCACCGCCAACCGCCGGGCAGTCTCGGCATCCACCACCACGACCCGCCGCGGTAATTTCTTGGCGGGCTTGAGCGTGACGTCCACACTCCCACCGGACCCTCCGGGGCAGCTCAACCGCACCACGGCGCCGGGGTGGAGATCGAGCCCATCCAGGTCTTCACGCGCGATGAGCGCCGTGCCGGCCTCCGGCGCCATCCCCGCCGGCGTCCCATCCACGACGGCGAAATCCATCGCCACCCGTTCGAGAATCACTTCCGGCGGAGTGTAGTTGCCCTTCGACTTCGATTCCTTCTTGCCCTCGGCGTCCGTCACGTGCCCCAGCACGATGCAGGTCTTAAAGGGCAGCGGGTAGCCGCGCACGTCCATTCCGAGCCGGCTCTGCGTCTCCGGACGGAAGACGAGCGTCGCGATCATCATTTGCGAATAAAACCAGCCTCGCGTCTGGTCGATCGCTTCGCTGATGAAGTCGGCCGGAAATGCCTTCTCGAACCGCTCGCGGCCCATGTGGGGGAAACCCCACTGCGCGAACGGCATCGCTCCGGAATCAAACCAGCAATCGATCACTTCGGGCACCCGCCGGTAGACGCCCTCCTCGCCGGGCAGGCGGAACGTGACCCGGTCAATCCATGGCTTGTGCACCATCAGGTGGTCGGAAAGGGTGGGGTCCGCGGCCTTTGCCTCGTCCCAATGGGCAAACGCCCCGGGGTTATACAAGAGAATTTCCTTCACGCTCGCGGGAGCCGCCATCTTGCCGCTGACATCATTGATCCACACGTTCAGCGGCGTACCCCAATAGCGTTCGCGAGAAAGCGCCCAATCCACGTTGTGGTTAAGAAAATCCCCAAAGCGGCCATCCTTGATGTGCTCCGGCAGCCAGTGAAACGTCTGGTTGTTTGCCTTGGCTTCATTGAGCAGCGCGGTCGTACGGATGAACCAGGTGGGCCGGGCCATCTGAATGAGCGGGTCGTCATCGGCACGCCAGCAATACGGATACTCGTGCCGGTAGGTCTCGCGGTGTACCAGAACGCCCCGCTCCCGCAGATCGTGGATGAGATCGCGGTCCGCGTCTTTCACCCAAACGCCCCGGTACTTGGGAAAGTCGTCGTTAAAGCCGCCATCCGGCGCGACGGCGCAGAGCAGCGGAACCGAGAGCGGGTCCTTGTAGGTTTCGACGAGCGCGCGGTGCAGGTCGTGGTCCACCTCTCCGAACGCGGAAGCGATATGCACAATCCCCGTTCCGGAATCGAGTTCCACGAAATCCGCCGCCAGCACCTTCCAGAACAAGGGCGCGCGTCCGCCCGCGGCCAGTTCCGCGGTCTCTGCGCCATAACGATCCCAATAGATGTCAAATGGCGGCCGGTACGTTCTCCCCAGCAGTTCCCGTCCCTTGAACTCGCGCAGCACGGGCAGCTCCTCGCCCAGCTTTTGCGCCAACTGTTCGCGCAGCGCCGCCGCCAGCACAAGCTTCCCTTCGCCGTGACGCACTTCCACGTAATCCACGTCCGCGCCCACCGCCGCGTACATGTTCGACGGCAGCGTCCACGGGGTGGTCGTCCAGATCAAGAGCGCATTGCCGGGCTCATCGGTGAACGGAAACGCAACGTAGACCGAGGGGTCGTCCACCGTCTTGTAGTTCAAACCGACCTCGGCGGAAGAAAGCGCGGTGCCGCCTTGCGGCCACCACCAGATCACCTTGTGGCCCCGGTACAGCAATCCCGCCTTGAACAATTCGCTCAGCGCCCACCAGACGCTCTCGATATAGCTCTTGTGGTAGGTGACGTATGCATCCTCCAGATTCACCCAGAAGCCGATCTTCTCGGTGAGCCGCTCCCACTCGTTTGTGTACCGGAACACACTCTGGATGCAGCGCTTTACAAACGCCTCGACGCCGTATTCCTCGATCGCGGCCTTGCCATGGATTCCGAGTTCCTTTTCGACCTCCACCTCCACCGGCAGCCCGTGAGTATCCCAGCCCGCCTTGCGAGGCACGTAGTAGCCGCGCATCGTCCGATAACGCGGAAAGAGGTCCTTGATCACCCGGGTCAGGACGTGCCCGTTGTGCGGCAGACCGTTTGCGGTCGGCGGGCCTTCATAGAAAACAAACGGCTTGCTTCCTTCCCGGAGTTTGAGGCTCTTATCGAAAATCTCTCGCTCTTTCCAGAATGCAAGGGTCTCCGCTTCCACCTCCGGAAACGGCACAAGGGTCTCGGCTTTGAGGAATTTCGGTTCAGACATGAAGGTTGGATATCGTTGAAATGCGGTACCCGGCGGACGGCCCGTGGCGGGCGGTCTCAAAACGCGCGGGAATCCTTTATTGTAGCGCCCGCCGTACCCGAGCCCGATCCGGTTCCGCAATCCGGCGGACCGCGTCCGAAACCCTGTGAAACAACCCCGGTGGAAGAAACGCCTATTCGTCCCGACCGCCCAGGATTTCTCATCGCACCCGCAGAGGATAGCTGGAGCGAGATCCTAATTTCTCTAACCTAACGTCAGGGAACCCCGTTCCAGCCCGCTTGGCGCATCCCTTGTCGTCACCGCGGACAAACCCGCAACGAAATCACTCTACACTCCGCGGTGAGATCTAGCTCGCAACAGGCTCCATATGAAGGAGAAGCTCCCACTTCGCCGGGAGCGCGGCAAGTAAAACCTTTCGATTAAGGGAGATCTAGGTTCCGGAAGGAAGGAGTCTAGCGAAGAGATGGGAGGATGGCGCGCCCTGAGAGATTCGAACTCCCGACCTTTTGGTTCGTAGCCAAACGCTCTATCCAGCTGAGCTAAGGGCGCGGAATTTTTTAGTATAGCGTACTCGGAGCTTCACATTGCTTTATGCGGCCGAACAATTTTGCGATGGCCGCCCGCGGCTCGCCGAATCGCGACGCCATGGGTAAAATCAGCCCCAAAAAGGAAATGCCACGAGTGTGTCATGCTTTCACACTCGTGGCCAGCGAGGTATTCCCTTGCACAAAACTTAAATCCGCTAACTTGGCGTCCTCCGGCTAGGAGCCGCGCTGAATCTCGCAGCGGTCCATGGTAGCCGCCACGATATACATCCCAGGATCTTTCGGATCCCGTGAGACTTCGCGCACCGAACGCACCACCCGGCCCTGGCCTCTCATGCTCACTTTGGCGTCTTCGGCCAGCTTCTCTGGGAAATCCACAAAAAATTCGATCGGCGTACCCAGTTCCATCTGCTCATTCAGCGCGAAAAGAACTCCGCCGCGGCTGATGTTCTTAGTAACCGCATCCCATGACGAGCCTTGCCGCCCGTAACGCGTCACCCTCAGGGTCAGTTGCATGGGATAACGGCGAAATCGTCTCCGTTCCATTCCAGAAGCTTTGGCTGCCAATTTCGTATCTCCCTGGGTTCTGCTTGTTCCACCCGGCAGGCCGAAAATCCTCGTCCCACCCATCCATCGGCTCCGAGTGACCGGAACCGTAGAGTGAGCCGTACATTCCCCAGTGGGCAAGAACTTTCGATCCATTCCCAAGAGGCTACCGAGTACTAGGGGACTCACAGGCAGGATTCCC
>CAZXBZ010000107.1:0-10010 GCA_964639135.1 uncultured Solibacteraceae bacterium
ATGGCGGCCACGATACCGGCGGGGGTTCCTCCTCCGCCGGGCCTTGATTGGTGGCTGGTGCTGCTCTTTTCGATCTTTACCTGCACCCTCTTTGGGTATATCTGGGCCATCGTGCAATCCCGTTGGGTGAAGAAGCTGGACCCCGGCAGCCGGGCGACGCTGTATTTACTCCTGCCGCTGCTGCTTATCCCGATGTTTCTTGCGATGGCGATCGGTGGAGGCGTTATTGGCGGGATTGCCGGGCGGGGCGATGAATTTATAAGCGTCCTGTTGATGATTCCCACCGTACTGCTGACTATCGGAGCCGCCATTGCCTCGATCGCGGCCTTCATCTCCATGAGCAACAGCCTCTCGGCCGCCACCGCGCACTGGGGCTATGCGCGGATCGATCTCGGAGGAGCGTTCGTGGCGATGGCGATTGTGGGCTGGCTCACGAACCTCTTATTTCTGATCGCCCCGGTTTGGATTCAGTATCAGTTCGACCGGGCACGGCAGATGCAGGCATGGCAAGGGGCGCGGGTGTGACGAAGGCTCTAGCGGCGTTGCTTGTTCCCTCTCCGCGGCGCATTGCGTGGCTGCTGGCGGCGTTTGCGGCCGCGGGGCTGGCGGCGCTCTACTTCACGCCGCCCGGGCAGGCGTGGTTTCTGCCTGTTTGCCCGGTGCATCGCGCGACGGGGTTGCTGTGCCCTGGATGCGGCACGGCGCGGGCGCTCCATGCGCTGCTGCACGGGCATGTGGCCGAGGCTTTTGGCTGGAACCCGCTGCTCTTCGTGATGCTGCCGGGGATGGGTATGGCGGCTGTTTTGCTTTTCGCGGACGCGATTCGAGACAATCGTGTTCGGGACCTTCGCCTGGCTCCCTGGGCATCGTTTGGCCTGGTGGCCGCGGTTGCGGCCTTCACCATACTCCGGAACCTGCCAAGCTCCTGGCCTCTGGCCGGATGGGCGGGGTTTCCGGCTCCGTAGCGCGGCCCCTTGACGCAGGTTCGTTCCGCCTCATGAGCTCTCCTCGAATTCGACGACTAGCCCTGGATTACGAAGCGCTGGCGCGCCGCTTTAGCGACTGGCCCCGGATCCGGCTGGTGGCGCTGCAAGGCCAGCCTCCGGAGCGTTATCGTTTTGCCTATTCCGTGAAGGGGCTCGCGGTGGCCCCCGGCGGAGACATCGTTGAGCGCGACGAGCACGTGGTGGAGGTGAATCTCTCGCTCGGCTATCCCCGGCGAGCGCCGCAGTGCACGATCCTGACGCCGGTGTTCCATCCGAATTTCGACCAGGCAACGGTCTGCATCGGAGACTTTTGGGCCGCGTCCGAGGGGCTAGACGACCTGATTATCCGGATCGGCCGGATGATCGCCTATCAGGAATACAACGTAAAAAGCCCGCTGAACGGGCTGGCCGCTCGCTGGGCCGCCGAGCATGCGCATCTGCTGCCCGTGGATCCGCGAGAGATCGCGCCGCCGGCGCGGGAGCGTATTCCGCCACCCCCGCCGCCGGTGAGCGCGGTGTCCGGTTCCGAGGCGGCCGCGGAAGATCGGATGTTATCCGGGGAAGAGGATTCCCCCGCCGGAGACCCTTGGAGTGAAAAGATCGTTATCGAGTGATACTTGAGCGAGGCGTGGCTTGGACCAACTAATCAACCTGGGCGAGGGCTGGCGGCCCGTATTCGCCAACGACCATTTTCGTAATCTGATCTTTTCCGTTCTGCTGGTTCTGGCGCTGGTGACGATCCGCGTCGTGGTGAACCGTATCGTTACACCGCGCCTTACAAGCCCCGAGGAGCGGAGCCGCTGGATCGCGGGCTCCCGCAACACGGTGGCGCTGCTCATCTTCCTGGGCCTTGGCGCGGTTTGGGCAAACGCGATCCATTCGTTTCTGCTCTCGGTGGTCGCGCTGGCGGCCGCGATGGTGATCGCCACGAAAGAGCTGATCCTTTGCCTGAGCGGCTCCATGGTTCGCGCCGTCGGCGGCTCCTTCACGCTGGGCGATCGGATCGAGTGGGGCGATGTGCGCGGCGACGTCATCGACATCTCGTTTCTTACGACGACTCTGCTCGAAATCGGCCCGGGAAATAACTTTCACATGCCCACCGGGCGCTCGGTGATCATGCCCAATTCGAAGCTGCTCGATACGCCTGTTTTCAACGAGTCAAAGGTGGGGCGTTACGTGGTCCACACGCTGCGCATACCGCTCGAGCTTTCGCCGGAACTCAACCTTGGACGCGCGGAGCAAGTGGCGCTGGAGAGTATCGAAGAGGTCTGCCGGGAGTTTCTCGAGCCCGCGCGGGAATGGATGGAGAGCCTGGAGCATACACACAACTTCATCAGTTCGCCTTCGGCGGAGCCGCGCGTCTATCTGCGCATCGCGGACCCGCGTTGTGTGGAGATGCTTCTGCGCTTTCCCTCCCCAGTGCGCCGCGAGGGACGTATTGAACAGGAGATTCTGCGCCGCTTCTTGCGGGGATATGTTACGTCCGCGGGGGCGGATGGCCACTTGCACGGCGCAAAGCCGCCTTATTCCCACCAGGCATAGGAAGAAAGCATCGGAACCGGCCGGGACTAATCGTCGTGGGTGTGGCAGCAAGCGCAAAGCTTGTGGTTTTGCCAGTGCGCCAGGACGATGAATGTACCCCCGAGGGCCATCGCCACGCCAAGCGCAATACCATCCTCGAAGCCCGCCAGACGCATGGCCACGATCAGCCCCAGGCCGAGGGTGAACAGCCCGATGGGCATCAGGTTACGATGCTGGAGGTAGCTTGGCAGAAGGCTGCCGATAGCGACCAGAATCACCGAACCCGCGAGCAGGATCTCGATGGAATCCGAAGCAACCCATCCATGGCCCAAGTAAGTGAGATAGCCCACGACAAACGGCATCAGCACGCAGTGAAGCGCACAGGTCGACGAGAGAATCATCCCGATTCGATCAAGCCGCCCCTTGGAGCTTCGGGATAGGACGGCGGTTCCGGTTTGTAGTGGGGTCACAGTACTCATTTCAGAAGACACCCGAATGCACACGGCCAGAGCGTCTGCTACGAGTGATATATCATTCTCAGTTTGATTTCGAACCCAGTCGATTGTCAAGGGCACGCGCGTAAAATTTTGCTAGCGCAAGTTCGCGTTGAAAAAGTCGATCGTGCGGCCCCAGGCGAGTTTCGCGGCGGCCTCATCATAACGAGGCGTGGTGTCGTTATGAAAGCCGTGATTCGCGCCCTCATACATGTACATAATATACCGCTTTCCGTATTTCGTGAGTGCCTGCTCGTAGGCCGGCCATCCCTCGTTGATACGGGTATCCAGGCTCGCGTAGTGAATCAGGAGCGGCGCTTCGATTTTGGCGACGTCTTCCCCACGCGCCTGGCCGCCGTAAAAGGGAACCGCGGCGGAGAGATCACGGCCCAGCTTCACGGCCAGCATATTCGCCACCCCGCCACCATAGCAGAAACCCACAACGCCGATCTTCCCGGTGCAATCCGGCCGTGCCTTCAGCCAGCGGGCCGCCGCGACGAAGTCTTCCATCATCTTGTCGCGGTCGAGTTTGGCGAACTCCTCTCGCGCCTTGTCTTCGTCGCCGGGGTATCCGCCCGCGGTGGTAAGCCCATCCGGGGCGAAGGCGACGAAATTGGCGAGCGCCACCCGCCGGGCGACATCCTCGATGTAGGGATTCAGGCCACGATTCTCGTGTACCACCAGCACGCCCGGCAGCTTGCCCGTGGTGTTTGCCGGCCGCGCCAGGTAGCCTTTGATGCGGCCGAGTCCGCTGGGGGAGGAAACCTCGGCCCACTGCGTATCGAGGCGCGGATCATCCTTGGCCACTTGCTGAGCCCAGGCGAAGTTCGGCAGCAGGCTTTCCACCAGCGCGGCCGTCGTCACGCCGCCGGTGGCGAAGCGCTTGGCGCCTTCCATGAAATCACGCCGCTGGATATCGCCATGGACGTACCGATCGAAGAGGTTCAGAAGTTCCTGTGGAAATTCACTCGCTTTTCTGCGTTCAGTCATCGGGGGCCCCTCCATGTTGAGCGAAGCATAACACACCAACGGCGGAGAGAGAATCGGCTCTTCGCCGGTGGGCAGGGCGTCCGCCGCGCGCCGGGAAACATCCATTCAGGCTTCGCAAAATCACGGGGATATCGCGCCTTGAAGTTGAGTTTCAGACAAATCGTGCCGGGATTTCGGTATGCTTTTACTTTGGTTATGGGGGACTCCTATCCGTGATCGCCGGTGTTCCAAAGGAAACTGACCGAGGGGAGAATCGCGTCGCGCTTGTGCCCGCGCTTGTCCCATCGCTCGTGAAGGCGGGCTGTGACGTCGTGGTGGAGGCTGGCGCGGGAGCGGCCGCGGGCTTCACCGATGCCGACTTTACTGGAAAAGGGGCGCGGATCGCGGATGCGCCCGGCTCGCTCTGGCGGGAAGCAGACGTCGTGTTGCAGGTGCGCGGAGCGGGAAGCAACCCGGAAACCAGTGCCGCGGAGCTGGCGCGGCTGCGGCCAGGCCAGGCGGTGATTGGATTTTTCGATCCGCTCTCGAATCCCAAGGAGATCGCCGCGATCGCCGCGACCGGCGCCAATGCGTTCTCCATGGAACTGATCCCGCGGATCACGCGCGCGCAGAGCATGGACGCGCTCTCTTCGATGGCGACCATCGCGGGCTACAAGGCCGTGCTGGTGGCGGCCAGCCATCTCCCCAAGATCTTCCCGATGCTGATGACCGCCGCGGGCACGGTGGCTCCAGCGAAAGTTTTCATCGTGGGCGTGGGCGTGGCGGGATTGCAGGCGATCGCCACGGCGCGCCGTCTGGGCGCGGTGGTGCAGGCTTACGATGTGCGCCCCGCCGTGAAGGAGCAGGTGGAAAGCGTCGGCGCCCGTTTCGTGGAGCTTCCGCTCGATACCGAAGGCGCCGAGGGGACTGGCGGGTACGCGAAGGCACAGGGCGAGGAGTTCTATAAAAAGCAGCGTGAATTGATGGCGCGGGTAGTGGCCGAGAGCGACGTTGTCATTACCACCGCCGCCATCCCCGGCAAGAAGGCGCCCGTCCTTGTGACGGCGGAGATGGTCCGCGGCATGACGCCGGGTTCCGTCATCGTGGATATGGCGGCCGAACGTGGCGGCAACTGCGAGCTAACGCGGCCGGGTGAAGTGGTGGTGGAGCATGGCGTCCAAATTCACGGGCCGTTGAATCTGCCGTCGAGCGTGCCTCACCACGCCAGCCAGCTATACGCGAAGAACGTCGTTACCTTTCTCCTGCATCTCATCAAGGAAGGAAAAGTGACGATCGACGCGGCCGATCAGATTCAGCGCGATACGCTGCTTACCCAGGATGGAGCGGTAGTGGAGCCCCGCACGCGCGAACTGCTGGGGCTGCCCGCGGCGGCAAAGGAGGCATGATGGAAATTTTCGTCGGCGCGCTCACGGTCTTCGTGCTCTCGATATTCATTGGCTTCGAGGTGATCGCCAAGGTGCCGCCCACGCTGCACACACCGCTGATGTCTGGTTCGAATGCGATTTCAGGCATCACCGTGGTGGGCGCGATTCTTTCAGCGGGCACTCAGTATACGATGCTCACCACCGTGCTGGGCTTCCTGGCGGTGGTTTTCGCCACCATCAACGTGGTGGGCGGCTTCTGGGTAACCCATCGGATGCTCGCGATGTTCCGGAGAAAGTAACTCTATGCCGCCGGTCGTTATCAACCTCGCTTATCTCGTTGCCTCGATCCTCTTTATTTTCGGTCTGAAGGGGCTTTCACACCCGAGCAAGGCCGTGCGCGGCAACGTGCTGGGCGCGCTCGGCATGCTGATCGCGATCGTCGCCACCATGGTGGATCGGCAGATCGTTGGATACACCGTGATTCTGGCCGGTCTCGTGACCGGATCCGCCATTGGAATGCTGCTTGCCGTGCGTATCCGCATGACGGCGATGCCGCAGATGGTGGCGCTGCTCAACGGGTTTGGCGGCGGTGCTTCGGTGCTTGTGGCGGGCGCGGCGCTCATCGAGGCACAGGCGGTTGCCGGCGGCTTTTCGCCGCAGATGACGATTGCCACCGGACTTTCGGGGCTGATCGGCGCCGTAACCTTCTGGGGCAGTCTGGTGGCGTTCGCCAAATTGCAGGAGATGATGAGCGGCAACGCCATCGTATTTCCGGGCCAGCACCTTCTGAGCGCGGCGGTGGCTCTCGCAAGCGTGGCGCTCTGTGTTCTGGTAGTGCTTTGGCCGGATTCGCAGACTTACTATTGGGCGCTGGTCGTGGTGTCCTCGGTGCTCGGCATCCTCGCCACGATCGGTATCGGTGGCGCGGATATGCCGGTGGTGATCTCGCTGCTGAATTCTTATTCGGGTCTCGCCGCGGCGACGACCGGCTTTGTGCTCAGCAACAACATGCTGATCATCGCCGGTTCTCTCGTGGGGGCTTCCGGCATCATCCTGACGCAGATCATGTGCAAGGCGATGAACCGCTCGCTGACGAACGTTCTGTTCGGCGGATTGGGCGCGGCGCCGGTTTCCAGGGAGAAGGGCGACGATGTCTATGCGGGCAAGGTGAAGAGCACCTCCGCGGAAGAGATCGCGATGATGCTTGAGAGTGCGCGGCGGGTGGTGATCGTGCCGGGCTACGGGCTCGCGGTGTCACAAGCCCAGCATGCCATCCGCGCCCTGGCCCAGCTTCTCGAAGCCAGGGGCACGGAAGTGGTTTATGGTATTCATCCCGTCGCGGGGCGCATGCCCGGGCACATGAACGTGCTGCTGGCGGAGGCCGATGTTCCCTACGAAGCGCTCAAGGAAATGGATGAGGTGAACCCCACCTTCGCGCAGACCGATGTCGCCATCGTCATCGGCGCGAACGATGTGGTCAACCCGATGGCGCGCACGGACCCGAACTCGCCCATCGCCGGCATGCCGATTCTCGATGTCGATAAGGCGCGCACCGTGATTGTGGTGAAGCGCAGCCTCAGCCCCGGTTTCGCGGGTATCCCTAACCCGCTCTTCGCCGCCGACAATACCTTGATGTTTTTCTCGGATGGCAAGAAAGCCGTGAACGACATCATCGCGGCCATCAAGGATCTCGGTTAGCCGCTCCGGCTTCGCTTCGCGGCGGGGCCGTCACGGCACGCCGTCCGTGGTTAGATGAGTCCGCCGTTGCGCGCCAGTTTGAGCGCTTCGATGGCCGCTCCGCGCGCCCCCGCGGTGTCGCCGTTCGGCATGACGTAGATCGGGATATCCTTTTGTTCGTCGCGCTGCACGGGCATTCCCGCGCGGATCTGTTCGAGAAACCACTTCTGGAAATCCTCGCCCGTTTCCACCGCGCCGCCGCCCACGATGAGCGCGTCGGGGTCGAAGGTATTGATCATCTGGTCGTAGAACAAACCGAGTGCGTTCGCCTGAATACGGAAAATTTCCATCGAGAGCCGGTCGCCTTTTTCCGCCAGACCGCGCACCCGCTTGGCGGCCGCCACGATATCTCCGAGTTGCGCCAGTTCGTGTCCGGGCTCCTTCTCCAGGAAAAAGGGCAGTAGCGTGTTGGTGATTGCCGTGAGAGAGCACACGGATTCGAGGTCTCCGATTCTGCCGCAGTTGCAGTGCGGGATTATTGCGTCAGCGCCGGGAATGCCGCGCCAGGGGAGCAGTACGTGCCCGAGTTCCCCGCCGAAGCCCGCCCGGCCCTTCACCACCTCTCCGCCCACGATCACGCCGCCGCCAAGGCCGGTGCCGATGATGGCGGAAATGGAGGTCGCCTTGTTTACCGCGCCGAAGATGGAGAAGTGTCCCCAGAGCGCTCCGGCGTTGCCATCGTTCAGATAACACACCGGCTTGCCCAGTTTGCGCGCGAGGCCGTCCCGGATGTCAAAGCCCGCCCAGCCGGCATGGAGAAAGTTGGTGGAGCCTTCCGCGCTCAATACGCCGGCCGCGCTCGCCGGACCCGGCGTATCGAGCCCCACCATCACCACGTCATCGGCGCTGATCCCGGCTTTTTGAACGGCCAGGTCCAAGCCATCGGCGATTTGCCGCAAGCAGATATCCGGGCCTTCCGTTGACCGGGCCGGGTGCTCGAACATCGATTCGATCAGGAACTGCTCGCCGTCATTCAACAGGGTATAGTTGACGGCGGTGCCGCCCAGATCCACTCCAGCCACAACACGCATGATTCACCTCAAGTACAAGTGCAATCCGCACGAAGCACCCAGATTAACAAGATTCGGGGCTCCCGGAAATACGTGCCGGGAGTTTCGCCGCGGGCGATTCGCGCGCCCGCGGGAACGCGGCGGGAGCAAGCGCCGCTAGTATTCCACGTTCACCAGGAATAAACCGCGTGCGGGGGCCGTTCGGATGCCGGATGTGCGATGGCCGGCCGCGAGCATCGCGGCGATATCCTTCTCCGTGAGGTTGCCCGTGCCCGCCTCTACCAGGGCGCCCACCAGATTGCGCACCATGTGCTTGAGGAATCCGGAGCCGCGCACATCGATCTGGAGGATCGCTCCCTCGCGGCGGAGCCAAGCCGAGAAAATCTCGCGATGCATGTCGGTCTCGGGTGTATACCGGTCGTCCGTGGCCGCGAAGGCACGGAAGTTGTGAAGCCCCACGAAAGCGGAAGCGCACCGCTCCATGGCTGGCTCGTCCAGCCGCGCGTGCTGATGCCATGTAAAAAAGCGCTCGAAGGGCGGGCACACGGCGTCCCGAAAGATGCGGTAGCGGTAGGTCTTGGCCAGTGCGTGATGCTGGGGATGGAAATCCGGCGCGGCCTCTTCCGCCTTGTTCACTCGGATGTCTTTCGGCAGAAGACGATTCATCGCGCGCTGAAGATTCAAGGCGGGGATGGGGTTTGCCAGATCGAACGCCGCTACTTGCGCGTATGCGTGAACGCCGGCGTCCGTCCGTCCGGATCCGTACACCTTGACGGGGGCTTCTTCAATTCGTGCGAGCACTCGCTCGATCTCTCCCTGGATGGTCGCAAGACCCGGTTGCACCTGCCAGCCGGAATAGGCCGTTCCGTCGTAGCTTAATTCCAGGCGAATTCGCCGCACACAATCCCTCCTTTCGCTGGAACCCGGGCCGTGGCGCACCGCGTGCCAGCCGCCTCTTCGTAGAATAGTAGTTATGGCAAAACCGATTGTGATTCTCGCGGAACAGATGTACCAGGAAATGGAGATCTGGTATCCGCTCTATCGCTTGCGGGAGGCTGGTTACGAGGTGGTGGTCGCCGGCCCGGAAGCGGGGAAAATCTACCCCAGTAAGCTCGGATATCCCTGCAAGGCGGATATTGGTTTCGACGCGCTCGATGTTTCGCAATACGACGGCGTCATCGTGCCCGGCGGTACCTGCCCAGATTACATTCGGCGGCACGACCGGGCCAATCGTTTTGTGAAATACATGGACGATGAGGGGAAACTGGTGGCCGCCATCTGCCACGGCGGCTGGGTGCTCTGCTCGGCGCACGGCATGCTCAAGGGGCGCAAAGCTACCTGCTTCTTCGCCATCAAGGACGACGTGATCCACGCCGGCGCGGATTATACGGACGCTGAAGTGGTGGTGGACCGGAACCTCGTCACCTCGCGCAAGCCGGACGATCTGCCCGCCTTCATGAAGGCGGTCCTCACCGTGCTCGCCGCGCGGAGCTAGCCGGCCAAAGGCGGCCCGGCACAAGCGGCGGGCCGCCTCGCGGAAGATTTACCGGGCGGTGATTCAGCACGTCCCGCCGGTGAATCAGGCGGCCATCCCGTGAGTGATGTTCTGGAAGACCTGGAAGAAGGCGTAGACCACAACCGCGCACATGAGATAGAACGCAACCCGGATAACCGTCTCTTTCCAATCGTCGAACAGAGACTTTGGCCCGGTGAGGTAAGCCACCGCGAACCCGCCCGCCAGCCCGCCAATGTGCGCGGCGTTGTCAATGAACGGAATCATGATACCGATGACGACCAGATAGATCGCCCATCGGACGAAATGCGCCCGAATCGCGCTCGCCATCGGTGTCCGGTAGTGAAAACCAAAGGCGATCATCGCCCCGATCAGGCCGCAGATTCCGGCGGAGG
>CAZXBZ010000108.1:0-9989 GCA_964639135.1 uncultured Solibacteraceae bacterium
AGGACAAGGAGCCCTACCTGCGGGAGACGGTGCGAGCGGAGCGATATCTGCTCACCACCGACGCCTGGGTGGCCCTTACCGGCGCGACGGGCGGCTCCCCCGGCCTGATGGTGATCGCGGGGACCGGCTCCATCGCGCTGGGGCGGAATGCCGCCGGGCGCACGCAGCGCGTGGGCGGATGGGGCTATGTCTTCGGTGACGAAGGCGGCGGCTTCGATATCACCCGGCTGGCGTTGCGCGCGGCGTTGCGCCAGGAAGAGGGCTGGGGACCCGCGACGGCGCTGCGCGAAGCTCTTCTCACGGCGGCCGGCGCGCCCGACGTCAATACCTTGATGCACTGGTTTTACACCGACGCGTGGCCGCGGGCGCGCATCGCCTCGCTCTCGCGATTGGTGGATGAGACGGCGCGCGCGGGCGACGCGGTGGCGCTTGAAATTCTCCGCAATGTGGCCCAGCAGCTCGCCACCATGGCCGGAGTGGTGCGGGAATCGCTCTTCGCACCCGGAGAAAAAGCTCTCGCCTCATGCGTGGGAGGAGTTTTCTCAAGCGAAATCGTGCGCGAACGCTACCGTATGCTCGTGGAACTCGAAGAGGGAAACCGCTTCATCCCGCCGCGGTACGGCCCCGCGGAAGGCGCACTGCTTGAAGCCCTGCGCGCCGGCGGCGCGGCGGATACGCTGACCTTTTAATCCGGAATAGCCCGCCAAAGCCGCGTGCTACGATCAAAGATTAGCCTATTCTGGAGACTCTCTTCATGCCGAAATTATCCATTCGCGACCTTGATCTCAAGGGCAAGACGCTCTTTATGCGCGTAGACTTCAATGTGCCGCTCAGCGAAGACGGCCAGACCATTACCTCCGATAAGCGCATCCGGGCTTCCCTGCCCTCCATCGAATACGCGCTGGATCACGGCGCGGCACTGATTCTCGCGAGCCACCTGGGCCGTCCCAAGGGCAAGGTGAACCCCGCAATGAGCCTGAAACCGGTGGCCATGCGCCTGTCGGAGCTGCTCAAGCGGGAAGTCAAGATAGCGCCGGACTGCGTTGGCCCGGAGGTGGCGGCGATGAAGCCCGCGCCGGGTGAAGTTTTGCTGCTTGAGAATTTGCGCTTTCATCCGGAGGAAGAAAAAAACGATCCGGAATTCGCCAGGCAACTGGCTTCGCTCTGCGACGTGTATGTGAACGACGCTTTCGGCTCCGCGCATCGAGCCCATGCCTCCACGGAAGGCATCACGAAGTTCGTCGCCCAATCGGCTTCGGGCCTTCTGATGCAAAAAGAGCTCGAATACCTCGAGATGGCAACCAAGAATCCGCCGCGCCCGGCGCTGGCGATTCTGGGCGGAGCCAAGGTCTCGGACAAGATCGAAGTGATTCAGAACCTCGCGAAGATCGTGGATAAACTCATCATCGGCGGTGCGATGGCGTACACGTTCATCAAGGCCAAGGGAGAGCCGGTCGGCAAGAGCCTGGTGGAAGACGATAAGCTCGGCCTCGCGAAGAGCCTGATGGCCGAGTTCGGAGATAAGCTGCTGCTGCCGGTGGATCACGTGGTTTCGGCCGAGTTCCGCGAAGGGGCGCCGTTCGAAGTCGTGGAGAGCATACCCGACGGCACGATGGGCCTCGATATCGGACCCAAGACCGTGGCGGCGTTTGACGCGGTGATCGCTCCGGCAAAGCTCATCATTTGGAACGGGCCGATGGGCGTCTTCGAAAAGCCTCCGTTCGACGCCGGCACCATGGCAATCGCGAAGGCCGTGGCGGATTCAAGCGCGGTCTCGATCGTGGGCGGCGGGGATTCCGAGAAGGCGATCAAGGCTTCCGGGCTCGCTTCGAAAATCAGCCACATCTCGACCGGCGGCGGCGCCACGCTCGAATACCTGAGCGGCATCGAACTGCCGGGTGTAGCCGCGCTAACCAACGTCTAGACAAGTCTTCGCGCCTGGAGCCGCTCGAGAGCCTGGCTTACCAAAGCCACTCGGGCGGCTCTTTTGCGTAACGGCGGAATCGCCAGCGTCACGAGCGCGAGCAGAGCCAAACCGGAAACCGCGCGGGCCGCGGCCTGCTCCGTGCCTCCGGTGAACACGAGGCGTATCCGATGAGTGCCGGGGCCGGGCCGCAGGACAATTTGCCCGAGACCGTCTTGCTCCACGCGTAGCCGCTCGCCATCCGACCACGCTTCCCAGCCTGGGTGATAGCTGATCTGCACGGAGAGCGCCTGCCCCTCGGCGATGGCCGCCGAAATCCCGGCTTCGCCCGCGGATTCCCACGCGAATTGAGTCACCGGGAGGGAGATATCCTCGAGCGCCGCGACATAGCGTTGCGCCTCCGCCACATCCAAGCCGTTCTCGGGTTTGCGCACGGGCATCGCGGTTTCGGGCACGACGAAAGCGAGCCCTTCGTGGCGGGCGGGAACATGGTACATCCTCATCCCGCGGTACTCCCAAAGCGGAGCGAGCAACCCTTCGAACTTCAGCGGCTCCTGGAAAAGATGGAGATATTCGGGGCTCTCCGGCAGGCCCACCTGAACCGCCCGCGTGCCATACGCCTTGAGCCACGTCACGGCAATCCCGCCCGCGCGCTCCCCGGCGCCCGCGCTCGAATAGATCTGGTAACTCACGCCCAAATACGAGGGGTTCACAACGCCATTGTCGAAGCCGCCGTTGAACTGGGCGATATCGCCGAACGCATTCGCCCACTGGCTGGCACTTCCGGGAAGAAACACACGCTGGCCGGGCAGGTGCTCTTCCACCCAGCGGACGGTCTCCGCCTCAATGGATTGGGTTGCATTGCCGGGGCGCACCAGGGAGTGCGCATAGCTCCGTGCCTCGGGGAACTGCAGCGCGCCGAGAACGAGAATTCCACCCAGAAAGACGCCAGACCAAGCGGGGCGGTTGAGCGCTTCCCGGAAGAACCAGCAGCCGCCGAGAACAACCAGCATCGCGAGAGCCAGCTCCATGGCGATGTGATAGCGCATGGCTTGCGGTAACAACTCGACATTCTGTTTGGCGGCCGTCAGAACGATACCGCCTAGAAAGCAACTCCAGAGCGCGGAGAAACGCAGCGCCCGGCTTGCACCCGTCGACCTCAAGGCCCAGAGCAGCACGAACACCAGGAGCAGACCCGCGAGCACATAGAGATAAACCAGGGGGGAACTTTCGTAGTGCCCTCCCACGTGCGGCGCGTTCCTCCGGATCGTCATCACCGTGCTTGGTGGCAGCCATGTCATCGCAAGAGCGTAGCCGGAAACCGCGATGACGCAGAGGCGCGTCCAGCGCCGCGCCGCAAGGATCTCTTCGTGGCTGAAGAGCAGTGCGAGCGCCCCCAGGCCCAGCGCTACCGCGCCAAGATAATTAGTGAGCGCCGTGGCTCCGCAAGCAACGCTCGCCAGAACGATCCAAATCGGGCGGCGCGAAGAGAGTGCTCGCGCCATCAGGGAAAGCGAGACAAGACAGAAAAGCAATGACGTAAGGTTCGGATTCTCGCCATACACCGTAAGCACCTGGAAGCGCCGCAAGTGACGCCAGCCACCCATATCCACCGCGAGCGGATGAATGAGCCACGCGGAGGGCGAAGCGAGCGAGGCGAAAAGGCCGGCGCCCCACGCGGGCCAGCGAGGCGCTTTGAGGCTGAGCGCTAGAAGAGAGAGCGCGACGGGGATAAGACAGTAGACCGCGGCGGATACCTGATGGTAGCCGAGCGCGGCGGAAAGGCCCGATACCCTGGACCACGCCGCCACCATGGCGTGTGATAGCGGTGGATAGGCGTTCTGAAACGGAATACCGCCATACCAATACGGGAACCAGCCCGTCAGCGTGAAATGTTCACCCAGATAACGAGCCAGCCCGATGAATGCGCCTTCGATGGACGAGAGATCCGCCGGATATTCGAGCGAGAACAGCGGCCAGATAATCGCGGCGTTCAGCAAAAACAACGCCGGCGCGGCGAGAGCGTCGGGGAGCCAATCGGGAATGCGGCGCACAAGGCAATTGTAAAGCCTCGACGGCGCACGCCCCGCTGAAGCACGGTATAAAAAACTCCCCGGCGACCGGCCGGGGAGTTTTTAACGTTTACACGCGCGAGACGCCGCGCCGTCTAGACGGTGGCCAACTGGAACTGCTCGCGCAGCGCCGGAATCGCTTCGGGAATCACATCGTCAATGTGCTTCGCGAAGATGAACTCCGTGCTCTCGCGCACCTGCTCCGGAAGGCCGTGGAGATCCTTGCGGTTCCCCGCCGGAATGATGATCCGCCGGATGCCCCCGCGGCGCGCGGCCAGCACCTTTTCTTTCAGGCCGCCGATGGGTGTCACCAGTCCGCTGAGTGTGAGTTCGCCGGTCATGGCCGTATCGGCGCGCATGGGGTTGCCCGTGTAGACGGAGACCATCGATACCGCCATGGTAATGCCGGCCGAAGGCCCGTCTTTCGGTGTGGCGCCCGCCGGCACGTGAATGTGCAGGCCGTTCTTCTTGAACATCTCCGGATCGATACCGAAAGTGGCGGCATGGCTCCAGATGTAGCTCTGCGCCGCCTGGGCGCTCTCTTTCATCACGTCACCCAATTGGCCCGTGAGCGTAAGGCCCTTGCCATCCGGCAGCAGGGTGCTCTCAATGTAGAGCACATCGCCGCCGGCCGGGGTATACGCCAGGCCGGTCGCCACGCCGGGCTGCATCTCGTGACGGATTTCCTCCGGCGCCACCGCCTCCGGCCCCAGCAGATCGAACAGGTCCGTCGCCTCGACGACGAGCTTTCGCCGGGGCTCCCCGGCCTCATCCGCCGGAGTTTCGCTGGAGTTCTCCGCGAACTTGAGCGCCACCTTGCGCATGAGCTGCCCCAACCGCCGGGTTAGCTGCCGGACGCCCGCCTCGCGAGTATAATTCTCGATCAGCCGCTCAATGGTGGCGTCCGGAATCTCGCACTCCTCGGGGCTGACGCCGGTCTCCTTGAACTGGCGCGGCAGCAGGTAGCGCTTCGCGATCTCGAGCTTCTCCATGGCGCTGTAGCCGCTGAGACTGATGATCTCCATGCGATCCCGCAGCGGGCCCGGAATGGTATCGAGCGTGTTCGCCGTCGTGATGAAGAAAACCTTCGACAAATCGAAAGGCAGGTCGAGATAGTTGTCCCGGAACGTCTTGTTCTGTTCCGGATCAAGAATCTCGAGCAGCGCCGAGGACGGATCCCCCCGATAATCGCGGCCCACCTTATCCACTTCGTCGAGCAGAATCACGGGATTCTTTTCGCCGGCGCGGCGCATGGCCTGGAGAATCCGGCCAGGCATCGCCCCAATATAGGTGCGGCGGTGTCCGCGCAGTTCCGATTCGTCGTGCAGGCCGCCGAGCGCGAGCCGCTCGAACTTGCGGCCCACCGCGCGAGCGATGGATTGGCCAAGCGAGGTCTTGCCGACGCCCGGAGGGCCGACGAAACACAAGATCGGTGCTTTCGCGTTCGGATTGAGCTTCAGTACGGCCAGATGCTCTAGAATGCGCTCCTTCACCTCCTTCAATTCATAGTGATCTTCATCGAGCGTCTTGCGGGCGTTCTTGAGATCGAGATTATCCTCGGTCGTCTTGGCCCACGGCAGTTCAATGACATACTCGAGGTACGTACGGATCACGTTGTTCTCGGGAGAGCCCGAGGGCATCCGCTCGAGACGCGTCAATTCCCTCTCGGCTTCCTTGCGAACGTCCTCCGGCAACTCAACCTCTTCGAGCTTCTTCCGGAGTTCCTCGGTCTCCGCCTTTTCAGGGTTCTTTTCGCCAAGTTCGTCCTGAATGGCGCGAAGCTGCTGCCGCAAGTAATACTCGCGCTGCTCCTTGCCCATTTCGGATTGAGCTTTGTTCTGAATGTTGGTGCGCATCTCGAGGATCTGCACCTCATAGCTCAGATAATCATGGACCGTCCGCAGCAGCGCGCTGACACTCTCGGCCTCGAGGATGCACTGCTCCTTCTCGGTTTCAATCGAGAGCATGGATCCGATGAAGTAGGCCAGGCGCACGGGGTCTTCCGTGCTCATCAGGAACTGCGTAAGCTCGCGCGGCGCGTTGGTGTTCGCCATCTGCAGCACTTTTTTCGCGAGTTCCATGATGGCGCGCTGGAGCGCCTCCACTTCGGGCCCGGATTCGTCCGAGAGCTCGTGCAGCGAGAAGCTGGCAATCATATACGGATCGGATACGGGCATGCCGACGAGCCGGACCCGATCGACACCGAGCACGAGCAACTCCATCAGACCGTCGCCCGTGCGCGCCATCTTCTTTACAACGGCACGAACGCCGACATTATAGAGATCCTCAAGAGCCGGATTTTCGACATTCGGATCGCGCTGCGCCACGATGAGGATTTCTTTTTCTTCCGTGCCGAGTGCCGCTTCCACCGCCGCGACCGAGGCCGGACGCCCCACCGAAAGCGGGAGCATCAAGTTGGGGTAGAGCACGCTGCTCTTGAGCGGCAGCACCGGCAGGCGGCGCACACTCTGTTCTTTTTGGGGAGCCGTTTGAGTTTCTTCGCTCATTTCAATTCCTCACTTCTCTGGACGCGCACGAGCAGCATGCCATCCTTGAACTCCACGGAAACCGGCCGCGTGTCCACGCACTCGGGCAGTTCCACGATGCGCGCAAAGCGCTGGTAAGCGATCTCCATCTTGTAGTGGCCCGTCACTTCGTCGCAGGTGGTATCCCGCCGCGAGCCGTAAATCTCAATCGCGTTCGCATGGATCGCGATGGATACGTCATCGGGCCGTACGCCCGCGAGTTCCATCTTTACCAGCCATCCAGTGCGCGTCGAATAAACGTCGGTGGCCGGACGTAGCACGCTGTCGCGCGGCGTCAGCACCGAACTTGCGTAAAACAGCAGGCTTGCGCCCACGCGCCTCGGACTCATTGATCACCTCTCACGAACGTCCCGGCACGGGGCGCGATGCACTCTTCCGCGAACATAATTATCCTTTCAGCACGCCTCAATTGACGGTTCTCGACGCCTTGCTGGAGCCGGCCTCCCTGGGCGGGGGAGGAGTGGTGGTGAACGCCAAACCCGCCCCCTCCACCGGCGCGTCTATATAGATGCGCCGGCCGTCGTGGATGTCGCCCGCCAGTAGCCGTTTGGCAAGCGGCGTTTCGATTTCCCGCTGGATAGCCCGCTTGAGCGGCCGCGCGCCGTAGCTCGGGTCGTAACCTTCCCGGCTCAGGAACTCGATCGCCGCGGGAGTGATCTCGATATCGATATTCCGGTCCGCGAGCCGCGCCCGCAGGCGCAGCACCTGAATGGAGACGATCCGCTTCAGGTCTTCGATTCCGAGCGAGTGGAAAACCACCATCTCGTCCACGCGGTTGAGAAATTCCGGGCGGAAAAAGTTCCTCATCTCACCAAGAACGGCATCCTTCATCCGCTCATAATCCCTGGAATCGGTGGAACCCTTGAAATCGAGAATCCGCGCGCTGCCGATATTCGACGTCATGATGATGAGCGCGTTGCGGAAATCCACCGTCCGCCCCTGGCCATCGGTCAGCCGCCCGTCGTCGAGCACCTGCAGCAGCACGTTGAACACATCGTGGTGCGCCTTCTCGATTTCATCGAAGAGAATCACCGCGTAAGGCCGCCGCCGCACGGCTTCGGTCAGTTGACCGCCTTCGTCGTAGCCCACATAGCCCGGGGGCGCGCCGATCAGCCGCGCCACCGTGTGGCGTTCCTGGTATTCGCTCATATCAATACGAATCATCGCCCGCTCGTCGTCGAAGAGCGACTGCGCCAGCGCGCGAGCCAGTTCCGTCTTGCCGACGCCTGTCGGCCCCAGGAAGATGAACGAACCGATCGGGCGGTTCGGATCGTTCAAACCGGAACGGGCGCGCTGCACGGCTTCCGCCACGGCGCGTACGGCATCGTCCTGGCCCACCACGCGCTCGTGCAGTTCAAACTCGAGGTGCAGCAGCTTATCGGCCTCGCCCTGCATGAGCTTGGCGATCGGGACGCCGGTCCAGCGGCTCACCACCTTGGCGATATCCTCCTCGGAAACCTCTTCCTTCAACAGCGAGCTTTCCCCTTGCAGGCGGGCAAGAGTTTCCGAAGCTTCCGACATCTCCCGGTCAAGCTGGGTGAGACGGCCATACTTGAGTTCCGCGGCGCGGTTGAGGTCGTACTCCCGCTCCGCGCGGTCAATCTCGATCTTGGTCTGCTCCACCTGCTGGCGCAGATCGCGCAGTTTCTGCACGGATTGCTTTTCGTTCTGCCAGCGGGCTCGCAGCGCCTCCCCATTCTCCTTGAGGTTGGCAAGTTCGCGCTCGAGTTTTTCGAGCCGGTCGCGCGAGGCTTCGTCGCTCTCCTTGCGGAGAGCTTCGCGCTCAATCTCAAGCTGCATAACGCGGCGGTGAATCTCATCGAGTTCGCTCGGCATGGAATCGATCTCGGTGCGGAGCTTGGCGCCCGCTTCATCCACCAGATCGATGGCCTTGTCGGGAAGAAACCGGTCGGCGATGTAGCGGTTCGAGAGCACGGCCGCGGCCACGAGCGCCGTATCCTTGATGCGCACGCCGTGATGCAACTCATAGCGTTCGCGCAGGCCGCGGAGGATGGAAATGGTGTCCTCCACGCTCGGCTGCTCCACCAGCACGGGCTGGAAGCGGCGCTCGAGCGCGGCGTCCTTCTCGATGTACTTCCGGTACTCATTCAGCGTGGTCGCGCCGATGCAGTGCAGTTCGCCCCTGGCCAGCATGGGCTTAAGCAGATTGCCGGCGTCCATCGACCCTTCGGTCTTGCCCGCCCCCACCACGGTGTGCAGTTCGTCGATGAAAAGAATGATCTCGCCATGCGCGTCCTGCACCTCCTTGAGCACGGCCTTCAGGCGCTCTTCGAACTCGCCGCGGAACTTCGCGCCGGCGACGAGCGCGCCCATATCGAGCGCCACCACCTTCTTGTTCTTCAGGCCGTCGGGCACGTCGCCGCGGACAATACGCCCGGCAAGACCCTCGGCGATGGCGGTCTTGCCAACGCCGGGTTCACCGATCAGCACCGGGTTGTTCTTGGTCCGGCGGCTGAGCACCTGCATCACGCGGCGGATTTCTTCGTCACGTCCGATCACCGGGTCGAGTTTGCCCGCCTTCGCCTGCTCGGTAAGGTCGCGGCCATATTTTTCAAGTGACTGGTAGCTCGCTTCCGGGTTCTGCGTGGTGACGCGCTGGGAACCCCGCACCTCGCGAATCGCCTGCATCAGTTTTTCGCGGGTGAGGCCCGCATCCCGAAGAATCTCCCCGGCGGCGCCGGATTCCCCGGCCGCGGCAAGCAGAACATGCTCCACCGAGACGTACTCGTCCTTCAGCTTCGCGGCTTCTTCCTCCGCATTGGCGAGTACCGTGTTCAAACGGCCCGTCACGTAAATCTGGTTGGCGGCGCCGGAGGCGGAGGTCACCTTGGGCATCTTGCGAATCTCGCCATCGAGACGTTCCGCCACGCGGTCCAGAGCAATGCCCGTCTTCAGTAGAATCGCGGGAGCGAGGCCGCCGGGCTGCTCGAGAAGGGCCATCATCAGGTGTTCCACATCGAGCTGTTGGTGGCCCTGGCGGGCCGCGAAAGATTGCGCTGCTTGAAGCGCTGCTTGAACTTTCTCCGTAAAACGATTGATATCCATAATCTTCACCGGCAATAATCCACGGCATAAAGCCGTTTACGGAACGAAGCCACCGCGACGGCGACGGACATCGCACACAGGCGCACGGTGTCGGAAGGGCCGACGCAAAGCGTACTCCATAGGATGGCCGCGTTGCTTGATACGTTTCAACTAATTTAGTCTTAGTCTAACGCACTCATATTATTCCGCGCCATCCAGCTTTACCGGATTGCGCAGAACCCCCACATTCTCTAAGAACACTTCCACCACGTCATCGTGTCGCAGAGGTTCTGTATTTCCTGGAGTCCCGGTGTAAATCAGGTCTCCCGGTTCGAGAGTGAGGTAGCGGGAGGCGAAGGCGATGGAGCGGGCCGCGGAAAAGATGAGGTCGGAGGTATTCTC
>CAZXBZ010000109.1:0-9968 GCA_964639135.1 uncultured Solibacteraceae bacterium
ACGGATCGGCGGCGTGCCGTTCGCATCTTAGAATCCATCACTGGATGTGTTTTTTTACGCTGGGGGAACTCCGGCCGGGAGCCGCCGGCGTCTCTCACGAAGCGCGGAAAGGTGGTAGAGTAAGTCCCAAGTTTTTGGCTTATTGGCCAGCCCTCTGGAAAATTCAAGTGAGGTCGTTATGAAAATCGGCCCTTGGGTCTCGACGATTCTATTCTTAGCGGCGCTGCTGCTGCAGGGCGCCGAAACTGGGTTACAAGCGGAACAATCCGCCGATGGAACACCGGCCGTGCGAGATCTCAAGCGGGCGGAACAGGCGACTCCCCGAAGCGCCGGCGAGGCTCGCGGGGTGGCGGAATTGCTGGACCGGTATGGAGCGGCGGAACGCTTGCCGGCATACGAACGATATTGGGAGTTTCTCGAACCGAACGGCGGCGACGAAGAGAAGCGAAAAGCGCTCCGGCGGCTCGTGGTACTGAGCCTGGAGGAGCAAAAGCCCGAACGGGTGGATAGATACCTGTCTCTCTACCACCAAGCCGGTGGCGGCGGCTTGGTGCTGCCCGGCCAGCCGCCGGCCGGCGCCGCGTCACTTTATGGAACCATCGAGATTCCCGGATCCTTGACGGCTTTTGCGCGGATGGCCGCGCTCGCGCCGGATGTCTCCCCGGAATTGCTCATGAGCGCCCTGGCGCGCAACATCTCGCTCTCCGGCTTTCGCTCCTCCGGATCGGATGGGGGCATGCAGGAAACCGAATACCTGCGTCTGGTCTTCCGGTATCTTCAGCAGGCGGAAGATCTCACGAAGCTGGCCGGCAGTGGACACCTGCTCAAGATCGACGCGTGTGAATCCGGCGAAACCGGAGAACTGCTCAAAATCCTCGGCTACCGGATGAGGGGCGGCTGTGGCGGCGATCTGGTACTCGAGACGGTGAACCCCACAAAAGCGTTCATCACCGTCGATTCCGGGTTCCCTCTGGCGGATCTCGAACAATCCCTTCGGACAAACCGGCCCTTCGAATACGATATGACGCCGACGAGCGTGCCCCTGCTCTATGGACGGGAATACTGGTCTCTCGAAGATCCCAAAAAGGAAAAATCCCCCATCCAGATGTTCCTCTCGGATCCCGCGCTGTGCCGGCTCTACCTCAGCCTGGCGAAGCTCGAAACCAACACCGCGGAGATCATTCGAAAAGATATCGAGTTCGAGAAACTGCGTGCGTTTTCCCACGTAATCGATTTTTACGGGGCCATGTTCCATGTCGAGAACGGACGGGTGGTAACGCCGGGAGGAGCCAAGGCCCAGGCAATGTGGCAGAAGCTGGTTGGGGCTCCGGTAACCAAGCCCTCCGAGTTCTTCTTGAAACTGATCTCCACCGATGACGGCTGGCTGGCCTGCTACTACGACGCGCTTTACAGAATTGAGGGGCCGGTAAGAGACTACCTCACCGAACCCGCGCGAATGGAACGCTTCTACGAGGCCCTGCGCGGGAAGATTACGAGTCCCGGGCCGGCGCGGCCGGTTTTTCGAGCCAACACCGACATGCTGATCTTCACCCACCGGCTTCGCCTCGATGCCGACGGGCGGCCGCACATCCCAGGGACGCTAGCGGTCTGGAAGACCTTGTTCACGGAAAAGAAAGTCGTGAGCGATAAGCGGCTGCGAAAGGCGGCGCCTGGGTGGCAGACGCCCGACGATCTGATCGCGGCGCTATTTGGCTTGAGCCGCAGCTATGCGGACAATCTGCCGCTCCGGATGTTTATCGCGACAAGCGAGATGAACCGGCTGCGCGAGAAGCCGCTCCAACCCGCCACCGTCGAACTGCTGTTGAACGAATACTCAACACTCCGCAGCCAATACTCTCTGCTAACGGAATCGCCCGCGCTCAGCGATGAGGCCATTCGACAGTTCGTGGCAGCCGCGCTCGACACACGGAAAATTCGGAACGAAATGCTCCGCGCGGATACCGTGGGGTCTCTGCAGGGGCTCCTCGGGCTTTGGCAGATCTGCGCGAGACACGGGATTCTCCAGGGAGCGGAAGTGGATAGCAGCTTCCGGGAAATCCTGGATGCGGTTGGCAGGCCGGAGAATCATGCGCGGCTTTTCGAGAATGCGCGGAAAGGGGTGGAGGTTCTGCTGGCGGCGACCGGTGGAAAGAGCGATACCGACCCACAAAAGCATTTGGTCAGTCTGCTGGCGGGGACGGGAACGGCGAATAACGGCACTATTCTTTCCGAGCAAGTCCGCGCCATCGACGCGATTATCGAGGCGCAGAACCTGCTGACGATCACCGAATTGTTCACACTCGACAACCAGTTACAGGCGGCGGAATCGGGAGGGGCCATCGATACGGCTCTTGTAAATCGCCTGACCTCGCGAATCGGGCGGATCCAATCCGCGAGGGCCAGCCTGAGCACGGAGGAAAAAAATGCCCTGAGCTTCGGCAGAATCGCCGAAGAGCACGTGGAGCGTGAACGGAAGGTGCGGCTGCGGGCGGAAGTGGATAAGAGCATGGACCCGCGCTCGAAAACGGAAGCGATCCACGAACTGCTCGCGCCACATCTCCGGGACACACTGGTGGGCTTGGTTTATGCGCATTACGCGCCGCCCGGCGGACAGATCCTGCTGACGAACGGCCAGTTTGTCCGGTATCACGATTTCTCCGGACTTCCAGGCTCCGATTTCAGTTGGGCTCCAACGGAAGTAGCGGGGGTGGGATGGTCTTCCACCTCGGGCGGCCGCCTTATGGGATCTCTCAGTGAACTGCCTTATGCCTTGGCGCAGGCCGAACAAAACTTCCTGATCCCGAATAAAGAACAGGCGCTGATCTGGGGAGATCTTGTGCCTCAGCTGCTGCTTACGGCGACGGTTCCTCGCTGGTGGAATGTGAATCCCGCGCAGGTCCACTACGTGGCGCTGCTACAGCGCGCGGGCAGAAGCTTGATTGCGGAAGCGATGCTCGACGCGGACGTACGCGCGCAGGTGATGGCTTCTCTCGACCATACGTCGAACCCGCACCGCGTGGCGGAGGCGCGAAGGGCCATTCTGAGCCGGAATTTCGGCCGCGCGATGGCGCAAGTCACCCCGTCGGAGCTGTTCTATCTCAGCCTCGATGTACTGGCCGCGAACCAGACTCTCGACTCCCCCATCTATTCGGAAATCAGACGACTCCAGCGAGACGACCCCTCGGTAAAAACGGAAGTCATCGGGGAGATTTTCGGCTCGCCGAAACCGGTGCTTACCCGGTCATACCGTTCGGAACTGCTCGGTCTGCGAACAATGCCGACTCTGATGGGGTATTCCAGCCGCCTGATGGCGGAAACCTGGGAATCCGGCGCACTCTATTGGGCTGAAATCTCGGACCGGCTGGGAATGAAACCCGAGGAATTGAACCTCGCCATCCCGGAATGGACGCGCGAATCCATCGAGGGTATTTTCGCCACGCACTTGGAGGATTGGCCGGCGCTGCTGCGCTCCATGCGGCGGGTGGGAGAAAGCAAGACAAGCCGGAACGCGGCCGAAACACTGGTGGCCGGCGGGCAGTAGAATTCCTTTGCGAGAGAGCACATCATCATGAAGATCAGCGCGACGCTCCTTATGTGCCTGCTTCTCACCCTTGGGACGCCGGCCCCAGCGCCATCCCAAAGCGCCGACCCAGTGTTCCGGGTGGATACGAATCTCGTCGTCCTCACGTTCACCGTTACGGATGGCAGGGGACGCTATATCAACGGATTGAAGCCTTCGGACTTCCGCATTCTGGAAGACGGCATCACACAGAAGATTGCGACGTTTTCCGAAGGAAACCTGCCGGCGATGCGGGTGAAGCAGGATGGCGGCCTGGAACCGATTGTGCCGGTCAGAGCGGCGGCACCGGCGGCGGCATCGCCGGGAGCTCCACCCACATTGGGCGCGGCGTCCGTGAGCCGGGCGGAATCGTTCGCGGATACCCTGGCGGGCACGAACGTGTTCGTGCTCTTCGACACCTCGAATTACATGTATCGCGGCTTCGTTTACGCTTCGGACGCGGTGGCGGATTTCGTCCGCGGACTCGATGACGCGGATTCGGTGGCAATCTACACTTTCAGCCGTAATCTTTCGCGCGCGACTCAACTCACCCGGAACCGGAACGACGCCATCCGTGGCCTGCGGAGCGCGGTGGTGGGCGACGACGCCGCGCTCTACAATGGGCTGCTGCTCACCCTGCGCGACGCCTCGAAAGTCCCTGGGCGCAAGGTGGTCATCGTCTTCTCAAACGGTCCGGATAGCGCCAGCATGGTAGCGCCGGACGATGTACGGCGCGTGGCGGAAGAAGAGGGCATTCCTCTCTACGTGATTTCCACGGCCGAAGCCAATCAGGATAGGATTTCGACGAACGTCTTTCGCCGGATCGCGGAACGCACCGGCGGACAGGCCTATTTCGCACGGAGCTGGCAGAAGCAGGTGGAAGCGTTCGAGGCCATCCGGGAGGATCTCGGTAATTCCTACACCATCACCTACTATCCGCAGGCCAATCCGAACATGGACTTCCGGCAGATCACCGTGGAATTGACGCCGGACCCTCAAGGGAGGAAACTCAAGATCCGCGCGCGTCCCGGCTATAAGCCGCGGCCCGGTTCCTAGGAGAGACCGCGAGGCTGGCTGGAATTGTTCGAACGCCGGGCTACAACGCGCTCATAGGCCGCCATCATCCGGGATTTGGTATCCGCGGCAAGGGGCGCCGGAGCTTGCTCCACGCCGAAATCGTGGCACAGCTTCACCGTGGCCTTCAGGCTTTCAATGAAGGCCAGGCAGGGCGTGCAGCCCTGCAACTCAGCCTTTAACTGATCCAGTTCTTCCGCCGAAAGAGTCACGTCGAGAGATTCGGCGAGCCGCTGCTCCAGGGGAGCGCACCCGTCCGAGGCGGCGGAATTTCCATGGGCGGTCTTCCCTCCCCGGCTGCTCGTTTCGATACCTGCTTCCTTCATGTGCTCTCTCCCGCGCGCCATCCCCAAGCGTGCCGTCTACCTCGTGAGCGTGGCGGATACTTCGATCAAGTGCCGGTCGAGCTTTTGCCGCACGGCCAGACGCGCGCGATGCAGGCGGGTCTTCACCACATCGGACGTCACTCCCAGGACGTCGGCGGTTTCCTCGGTGTTCAATTCTTCCACATCCCTGAGCAATAAAACCGCGCGATAAATCTCCGGCAGCTCTCGAATCGCCGCCGAAAGAATCGCCTTCAATTGCGATTGGAGCACCTGGTTTTCGGGTACCTGGCTCCAATCCGCGATCTGTATCCGAAGACCGCCGCCATCGTCCTCCATTTGAGGAAGATAATCTTCGAGGCTCAACTCCACCTTGGGTGCGAAAACGCTTTTACGGCGCTTGATGAGGCAGGCATTCCTCGCGATCCGGAACACCCAGGCGCGGATGGCGCGTGCGTCCTGCAACTGGTCAAAATTCTCGAAAACTTTGAGCAGGGTGTCCTGAGCCACCTCTTCCGCGTCTTCCCGATGCCCGCACATCATGAGCGTGTACTGAAAGATCTTCGATTGAAAGATCTTAACGAATTCGTCGAACGCGCCGGCATTGCCGCTCAGCAATTGCTCGGCGAGTTCCACTTCCCGACTCTTCGTGTTCACGGATACGGTAGACATGTGAAGCCGGCGCCGCCGTGATTCCGCGCGAACCGCGAATCGGGCGAGACAAGCTCATTCTATCGAATCGTGTGGCGCGGCCTCACGGAGTCCAACCCGGCGGTCCGGCGCCGGCGCGGGGGCGATCACACCTCAAGCGCCGCGCCGAGCGCAATTTCCGCGCGGATTGACGGCGAATGCAGAAGAGTCGTGTGGATCAGGCATTTTTCCACCGCCTTCATCAGCCCATCCCGGTGGGAGGCATCGACGCCGGGAACTTCCACTTCGATCACGAAATCATCCAGGCGCGCCGGGCTCTTGGCTTTCCCCGAAGTGACGCGCACGGCGAGGCCTTCCGTGGAAAGCCGGTTGTAATTCAAGTAATACGCCGCATAGAACGCCGCGCACGTGCCGAGCGATGAGAGCAACAGTTCCGGGGGCGTCATTCCTTCGTCGCCGCCTCTGGCGTCGAGAGGCTGATCCGAGATGACCTTATGCCCGCGGCACTCGGCCTCGAACTTCACACCGCCCAAGTATCTGACATTGGTCTCCATGATGAAACCTCCTTCAACCGGAGATACATTTCACCGCGAGCGGGTGACAGATGCCGCCGCCGGACACCCGTTCTCCCCGAAAATGGCGGCTTTGTCACGTTCCCGCACTCGCCTGTATCTGGGAGGCAGACACGATTTTGAGATCACGATGAAAAAAGCGCTGTTCCTCCTTCTTGCCTCCCTGCCCCTGTTCGCGCAAAGTCCGGCGAGTCCCGTTGCGGGCGAACCCCTGAGCTTGCGCGAAGCGGTCGGCCGCGCGATTCGCCAGAATCCTGGCATCGAAGCCAGCGAAGCTCGCGCGAAAGCGGCGGGCAGCCGGGTGGATGCGGCGCGCGGCGGATACCTGCCGCGCGTGAACTATCAGGAGATGGTGCAGCGGGGGGACAACCCCGTCTACGTATTCGGCGCGCTGCTCACGCAGAGACAATTCACGGAGCGCAATTTCGCCATTCCCTCGCTGAACCGTCCGGACTTTCTGAATAACTTCCAATCCATGGTGACGGTGGACCAGGTTGTCTACAATGCGGGACGAACCAGAAACGCGGTCCGGGGGGCGGAGATCGGGCACGAAATGGGCCGGCTTGAGACCCGCTCGATGGAACTCCAACTGATGCAGCAGGTGCTCGAGGCCTACTTCGGCGCGAAACTCGGTGAAGCCGCGTACCGGGCCGCGGAAGAGAGCGTGCGAAGCGCGGAGGCGGATCTCGAACGGGCTGAAGCCTTTCGTTCGGAAGGCATGACGACGGATGCTGATGTGCTCTCGATCCGGGTGCATCTGGCCGGCGTGCGCCAGGAGGCCATCGCGCGGCGCACGCAGCTCGGCGTCGCGCGCGCGGCGTTGAATGTAGCAATGGGAGATCCGGAGGACGCGGTCTTCGCACTGACCACTCCGCTGATCGAGACATCGTATGAAGCCCCCGCTCTCGCGGAAAGCCAGAACGCGGCCGTTGGCGCGAGGCCGGAAGCAAGGCTCGCGCTGCGCGGCATTGAGGCCGCCCGAGTCGGAGAAAAAGCCGCGCGCGCCGGCTACTGGCCGGAAGTCTTCCTGAGGGGCGCGTTTGAAGCGGACCGGCAGGAGTTTCTGAATAAGGGCGGCGCCAACTGGTTCTTCGGAGCGGGCCTGCGCTGGAACGTATTCAATGGCATGGAAACGAAGGCACGGGTGGCGGAGAGCCGCCATGAAGTCACCGCCGCGGAGGCCGGGGAACGGCAGGCAGCCGCCGGCATTCGCTTCGAGGTCCGGCGGGCATGGCTCGAGTGGAACGCGGTGGCGGAGCGTCTGGCTCTCGCCGGCGCGAGCATCGCCGAAGCCGAAGAGAGCCTTCGCATCACACGGGATCGCTACGCGAACGGTCTGAGCACGGTAACGGACCTTCTGCGCACGGAAACCGCCCTGCTGGGGGCGAAGACCGGCTACCTGGCCGCCCTGTACGAGCAGCGCACGGCCGCGGTACGGCTCGAAGCCGCCCGCGGATCGCTTGACGCCGGCTCCATGCTTTTCGACTGAGGATATTCATGAAACCGATAGCCACTTTGATTCCGATACTGATGCTGGCGCTGGCCGGATGCGGCGGGCCGGATACGGAAAAAAGCGCCGCAACCCCGGCGTCCGCGACGCGAGTAGCGGTGATGCCGGTGAAAGCCGGGGCGTGGCCCCGAAGCATCGAGGGCATGGGCACGGTGGAAGCCCGCGCCGAGAGCGTGATCGCCGCGCGCGCGATGGGTTATATCGAAGCGATTCGGGTGCGCGAGGGAGATCGTGTCAGCGCCGGGCAGACCCTGGTGGAAATTTCCGCCCGTGAACTGCACGCTTCGGCGGACCAGGCCAAAGCCGCCCGCCACGAAGCACGGAGCGCGCGGGCCGAAGCGGACGGCGCGGTTGCCGCCGCCGAGGCACAAGCGGTTCTGGCGCGGACCACGCATCAACGGATGACGAATCTGCACGACCGGAAATCCATTTCCGATCAGGAATTCGACGAAGCCTCCGCCCGCCTTGCGGCCGCCGAAGCGAGCCTCCAGATGGCGCGGGCGCGCCAGATGCAAGTCGCGGAGAAGATCGCGCAGGCGGCGGCGGGCGTGGCGGCCGCCGAATCCCAGCTTTCTTACCTGCGCATCAGCGCGCCCTTTGCCGGAGTGGTCACGGCGCGGATGGCGGAACCGGGCGATCTCGCATCCCCCGGAATGCCGCTGCTCAAACTGGAGCAGGCGGGCAATTACCGGCTGGTGGCGGCGTTTCCGGAATCGGCGCTGCGTGAAGTGAAGCCGGGACGGAAGATTCCCGTGGAAATCGCCGCGATCGGCCTGGCCGGCGAGGGCACGGTGGCGGAAATCGTCCCGGTGCTCGATCCTCAAACTCGCACGTTCCCGGTAAAGATTGCCCTGCCCGCCAGCGGACTGGTGCGCAGCGGCTTGTTCGGAGTGGCGCGCCTCGCGGGGGCCGGCGTCGAAACGATCTCCGTGCCCGTGACGGCGGTGCGAATCAACGGGCAACTGACCACGGTTTTTGTAGCCGAAGGCGGAAAAGCGCACCTGCGCATGGTGCAACTGGGGGAGACCCGCGACGGAAGACGCGAGGTGCTTGCCGGCCTCGGCGCGGGTGAATTACTGATTCCGGAGCCCGCCGCCGGGTTGCGGGACGGCGACGCGGTGGAGGTTTCGCAATGAGAGACGCCGCGCCCCTCCACACGCGCAAACTCGGCCTGGCGGGACGCTTCGCGGCCATCTGGATTGACAGCAAACTGACCCCGCTCTTCATCCTCGCTTCGCTGCTGATCGGTACGCTCGCCGTGGTGAAGCTGCCTCGTGAGGAAGAACCGCAGATCATCGTTCCGATGATCGACCTCTTCGTTACGCTTCCCGGCGCGTCCGCCAAGGAAGTGGAGCAACGGGTCACCAAGCCCATGGAAAAACTGCTGTGGGAGATCCCCGGCGTGGAGTACGTCTACAGCACCTCCAGTCCGGGGATGGCCATGGCCATCGTGCGTTTCTACGTGGGCCAGAACGAGGAAGACGCCGTCGTCCGCCTCAACCAGAAGATGTACGCAAATTTCGACCTGATCCCGTTTGGCGCGTCTCCGCCGCTGATCAAGCCCCGCTCGATTGACGACGTCCCGATCCTCGCGCTGACGCTCTCCAGCGATCGCTACGGCGATTACGACTTGCGGCGCGTGGCGGCCCAGGCCACGGATTCCATTAAACAGGTGGAAGACGTCTCCGCGGTGGCCGTCATCGGCGGCCAGCGGCGCGAGGTTGCCGTCACGTTGAACGCGGCGAAGCTCGATGCCTTCGGCCTGTCGCCCGGCGCGGTGGCGCACGCGATCGAGAGCGCCAACCAGCGGCTGCCTTCCGGCAAATTCAACCAGCAAAACCGCGAGTTCATTCTTTACACGGGAGACTTTCTGCGCGATGCCGATGAGGTGCGCTCGCTGGTGGTCGCGGTGAGTAACGGACGCCCCGTGTATCTGGGCGACGTAGCGGAGGTGGCCGATACCGGCGAGGAGCCTTCGCAAATCGTGCAGTTCGGCGGCCAGAATGGGTTCCGGCCGGCCGTCACCATCGCCATTTCGAAACGCAAGAGCACGAACGCGATCGAAGTCGCGAATAACGTGCTGGCGAAAATGGAGACCCTGAAAGGCTCCACCGTTCCCTCGGACGTGGATGTAAACATCACGCGGCACTATGGCGAAACGGCCGAGGAAAAATCCGACGAACTGCTCTTTCACATGCTGATCGCGATTGTCTCCGTGAGCATCGTGGTGGCGCTCACGCTGGGCTTTCGCGAATCTCTGGTGGTGTTCTCCGCGATCC
>CAZXBZ010000110.1:0-9845 GCA_964639135.1 uncultured Solibacteraceae bacterium
TCTTTGCCGCCATCGTTCTTACGATCAATATGTTCGCGGTAGGCAACCAGAGTTCCGTGCGTTATCCGATGGGGGTAAATCCGCGGCAAAGCTGGAGCGCCACGTCGAATGCCCGATACCGCATCGTGCTGATGGCGCTTTTCCCCATCGTCTCGCTGCCCACCAGCCTCGCGTATCTTGCCCGCTGGGCCTTTCGCTCGGACGCGGCGTTTTATGCCGGCATGGCCGTGGCGGCCATGATAGCCATCGTGCTCTACCTGGTTTCCCTCGATTCAGCGATCGGCTATGCAACCGCCAAGCGCGAGCGCCTCGCCGGCCTCCTGGGAAACGTCGACGCAAGCGGTTGACCCGCGCGCGTCCGGGGTACATGCTGAAGCAAGCCGGCCGAAGCCGGTTCGTCGATACGAATTCTTGTGAAATGAAAGGAGATAAGTAATGACGGGTCTGTTGATTCAATGGCTGGTGACCGCCGTGGCGCTGATTGTCGCGGCGTACATACTGCCGGGAATGAGGATCAAGAATTTCGGCATTGCCCTGGTGGCCGCGGTGGTCCTGGGGATCGTCAATGCGCTCATCCGGCCAGTCGTGGCGTTCTTCGCTTTTCCCATTACGTTCGTGACGCTGGGCCTCTTCGCACTCGTCATCAATGGCCTGATGCTTATGATCGTCGCCAAGCTCGTGCCCGATTTCGAAATCGACGGCTGCTTTACTTCCATCCTCGGCGCCATCCTCGTAACCATCGTTTCAACAGTGATTATGTGGCTGATTCCCTACTCGGCCTGACGTGTGAAAAACAAAGAGCCGCGCGCAACCTTCGCCGCGCGCGGCTCTTTCATCACTCGCCCTTACCTCGGCGCACGCCTCAGGCAGTGGCGGCCTTCGGCCGGGAACCTCCGCGGCCAGTTTGATTCCGGTCCGGGTTGGCCGGGTTATAGCGCGGCAGAAGCCCAATCGCCACGGCTCCGATAAACGCCGTCCCAAAAACCGCCCACATCGCGTGATGATAGTTCCCCATGAGCGCTGCTTGCAGCCAGGAAACGAAGTAGGGGAACCAGAACTGCGAAATCGTATCCGTGGGCAGAATGGCGGACATCGCCCGCGCCAGGGAGTTCAAGCCGAATTGGTCCGCCGCCATCAGCGGGATCAGCATGTAGTCGGCGCCCATCGCGAATCCGAAGACCACCGCGAACAGGTAGACAAATGATTCGTGATGCGGCGTCACCAGGAATAGCGTGGGGATGGAGAACGCCACGACGAAGTAAGTGATTAGCATCACGTACTTTCGAGGAAATTTGTCGGCGAGATACCCCGTGAGGAGCCGCCCCAGGATACTCGACCAGAGCACCCACATGGATGCGGTGCTCCAGATCTGGTTTCGCATTGCCTGGTCCGTGAACCCCTGGTATTCGAACATGAACTTCATGTGCATGTTAACGGCGGCGATCGAGCCGATTGACGCGGCGCTTCCAATCAATAGCAGCCAGAATGGCGAAGCCTTCATCAGTTCGGCGAAGGTCAATCCGCGATTGCGCGCCTTTCGAGCCTCCGCTTCGTGAATCGCTTCTTCCACCTCGGGCTCGGGTTCCGGTTCCGGCGCCTGATCTTTCCCATCGGGGAACTGGCCCATGTCGGAAGGTTTATCCTTCAGCATGAAAAGGGCGATCGGCCAGGCCAGAAGAAGGAGGAAGCTCATGTACTTGAGCGCTTCGGTAAAATGCATCTGGCTCGCGAGCCACGGCGCCAGCTTATTCCCGAACGACCCCACTACCGCCACGCCGACGTAGGTGATACCCATCGCCGTGCCGCGTTTTTCCTTAAACCAGTTCGAGATGATGATCTGGTGCGGGATCGGCCCGGCCAGGAAGTAGCCAAGCATATAGACGGACCATGCACCGTAATACTCCCAGCGCGCTCCGCTCAGCCGCCCCATCCACTGGAAGGCGCAGAACGTGAGCCCCGAACCGATGATGATCAGAAGCCGCGGGCTGACCCTGGGCACGATAATCGGCCCGGTCCAGATCGTCAGAAGCACCGCTACCGGCGCGCCGAAGGTGACGAAGCTGATGGGCCAGCCATGAGCGTCGCGGAAATAATCGAAGAAGAAAGCGATGTTGTAGTAAGGAAAGCCAGTGGAAATGCCGAACGTGAGGAAACACGAAGCGACGATCCACCAGCCATAGAACGGTTTTTTCTTGTTCATGTTGAATGCCTCACGGTCGCGGCACGGCAAACGCGCCAGACCGCGCGATAACGGAAACAGTTATCCTATCGAAACTAACTCAGCTTGCGCTTGCGGGTTGGAGATTAGAGGCTCCGCAGATGGAACCCGCCATCGACGTTCAAGACTTGTCCGGTTGAATAATCGAGCAGCCCGTCGGCAATCGCGCGCACCGTTTTGGCGACATCCGCGGCCTCGCCCATCCGCCGCTGCGGCAGCAATCCGTTCGCGATTTTCTCGTCGTACGCCCGCTCCACCTTCGCGATCATGTCCGTACGGATGATACCCGGCCGGATCTCGAACACCCCCACGCCATGCCCGGCGAGACGGTTCGCCCAAAGCGCCACGGCCATGCTCAGGCCCGCCTTTGAGATGCAGTATTCCCCGCGGTTCACCGAGGCGGTATAGCTCGACATCGACGTGACGAAGACAATGCGCCCGCACCCGGCGTCCTTCATCCACCGCGCCGCGAGTTGCGTCAGAAAGTAGGGCCCTTTCAGGTTGGTCTCGATGACCTCGTCGAAGATCTCTTCCTTTGCCTCGAGAATATCGGCGCGTTCCCTGGGAGCGATCCCCGCGTTATTCACGAGAAGGTCGAGCCGTTCTCCGCGCTCCCGGGCAAGTTCGATGAGCTTCACGCGATCGTCGTGCGACGAAATATCGGATTGCACGATCTCGCAACCAGTCTCCGCCCGCAGGCTTTCCGCCGCTTCGCGGTTTCCGCGGTACGTGGCAATTACATGATGCGTTCGCGCCAGCTCAACGGCGACGCCCCGGCCGATTCCGCGGCCGCCCCCGGTAACGATTGCAATTGGTTTAGAAATGGCTGAAATCCTCCTCGTCCGGCGCACGACAGGGCGCACCCCTCGATCATACATTGACGGCCAAATGGCTCGTGAGGATCTCTCGATGCGGGGACCGGCCGTGTCCGCGGCGAACGATCTCAGCGTTTCGGCGCGGTCCGGGGAATCACCATGCTGAGCAGACCGTCGGAGGGAACCCTGAGCGCCTCGACGCCAGGAATCGGCTTCCCCGCCGAAACGCCCGCCCCGCCGTGTATCGCGTCGCCCGGCTGCCAGGCAAGCCGCGCCGTAAATGGAACGTTTCGCGAATCCATCCGCAATGTAATCGCTTCGAGCGAGAAGAGCGGCGTGTCCGCTTCCCGCGCCGGCGTCAATTTCACGAGCCGCAGCATCACGTCGGCGCCCTTCGGGGCGAAGATAGCGCCAGAGGCCAGCGGCGCTTCGAGGCTCGCGCGAAACACCTCCCCCGGTTTGTGGATATCGGTGTTGATCGCCTCAACCATCCGGACCCGAAAGACCAGGCCATTCGCGGTTAGGATGGTCTCTGGCTGCCTGGATGTCTCGGGAGAGTTTGCCGCCGGCGCAACGGGCGCCTGAGACGCCCCGCCTCGTGAATCCACCGGATGCGCGGGAGCCTGGCCCGGCGCGGGCGCTGCCGCTACCGCCGAACTGGAACTTCCATCGGCGGCCGGAGATGAACTCGCCGCGCCGGACGCGGCTTGCATCCCACCGGCGCTAGAAGGAGCCGCCGCCACCCTGTTCGAGGCTGTCCGCGCGGTGGCTTGCGCGGCTTGGGCGGTATCCGCCACGGTCCGCGCACTTGAGATTGCCGGCGCCGCCGCGGAATCCAGATTGGACGCCGCGCTTTGCGCGGTTTGTTGCGCGGCGCTCGTGGCGGCCGCGCCCGGATCCGCCGCCACACTTGCCACCTGGTTTGCGGTGGCCGCGGTTTGCTGAACCGTGTTCGATGCCTGGCCGGCTGTCTGAGCCGCCCCTCCAAGCGCCGTGGGAGCCGCTTTGGCCGCGTTTGCCGTTTCGGCGGCTTGGCCCGCAACGGCGGGCTTTCCAAAACGTCCGAGACGCGGAGACTCCGCCGGAGCTTTCACCGCGGAGGTCGCGCCTTTCGCGCGAGCCGCCGCCTGCTCCGCCTTCGCGGATGCTTCGGCCGCCGCCTTCTGGGCTTTCTCCGCTTGCTTGGCCGCCTTCGCCGCCTGCTCCTCGGCTTTCTTTCGCGCCTTCTCCCGCTCTTTCGCGACTTTCGGATCGACCGCCGGGGCCGTCGGGCCGGATGCCAGTCCGCCGCCAAAGCTCAAGGATTCGACCTCCGAGATGGCGAACATCGTAATCTCGTTGTTCACCTCCATGCGGATGGTGCGCGCGTCGCCGCCGAGGAACGTTCCGGTAACCACTCTGCCGTCCAGCAGTTTGAGCGTGTCGGCCTGAGCGCCCGCAACGAGTGCGAGCGAAAGCGCCAGCAAAATCAACCCATGCCGCATTTCCGAACCCCCTCGATGAGCCGCCGGCCTCGCCGGACGGCGGACCCCGCGAATATCTAATCCATTGTGCGACAAGATCCGCTTCCCAGAGCCCTCGCGCAACCGGGCTTCCGGGAAATGCCGGACCTGACGCAGTTCCCCTATTGGTTTAATCGTATTTCACCGCGCTTGAGGCTCCGAAGGGGAAGGCATTCTTCCGCCTGGTGTGTTTGCGCCCAAACGGACCGGCGCCCCGGTATTCAGCGCCGAACGCCGCCAGGGAGCAGACGGCAAGCAACAGACAGGCTTTCCACATACGGTTGGGCATGGCGGGTGAAGTGTGGCTACAAAAACGAACGATACCGGCGTCAGGCTAGCGGGCGGCTCGTTTCGTTGGCCCGACGGGGGGTGCTGTTTCGAGCGTCCGCGTTCGGAACGTCAGTGCGGGCGGCCGATTACGATCTTGCTGGCCAGATCGTCTTCGGGCTGAGTCTGGCTCGATGGACGGTCACGATGCTTTTGGAGCAGGGCGCTCAGGATGCACTTTCCGCGCTCAAAAGCCTCCTTGAAGGCCGACTTCCGCTCGCTATCGGTAAAGCCGTAGCCCATTCCGTAGAAGCGCTCGAAGCTCTTGCCCACGACCCAGGTTCCCGCGTAGGCGACAGCGGCCTTCGGAATAATACCACCACCAAAAGGAATCTTGCCGACCGCCTCGCGCGCAATGGCCCGCCAGCCGAAAGCGGCGGCGATGATCGAGGCAATCTGCGAGCGCTGCTCCTGGAAGCCGACCGCATGCCCGCTGGCGGCGGCGATCAGAAACACCATGCGGATCTGATTCGCGGTCAATACCGCGCTATCCGAGGCGAACTCACCCACCGCCCACGGCACAAGCAAGGGGCTCGGGACGATATTCGGCAGCGCCGTCATCACGCTGAACCAGCCATTCGCGGTCGCTATGCTGTTCACGGTGCTCGTCACAACGGGCTCCCGGAAGGGCGCGTAGGTGCGGGCCAAGGCCAGATCGAGCTCCGGCCGCGCCGTCAGGATATCGTGGACGGCGCCGGCCGCATCGTACGGGTAATAGGTGAATCCGCTTCCGGAGTGGATGATGCCCTGCTCGAAGAGGTCGATTTCCGCCGTGACGGGAGCCAGGGGATCGCCCGCCCGATAAAGGCTCCGAAAGACGCGCTCCCGCCGCCGCTCGGACAGCGTGGCCGGAGCGAAGAACTCTTCCATCTCACGGTAGGACTGCTCGGAGTTGGCGTGCAGAATAATTCTGGCGGGCCGCTCCGCGATCTCCCGCACCTCCGCCGGGTTCAGCGTGGAGAGGGCCTTTCGGATCTGACTGAAAACGCTGCCTGCCACTCGTATCCCTTCCCTGAGTCCGGCCGCTGGCGCGGATGATCGAACACCACGCGCAGACTCTTTCGCCATTCTAGCGCGACACCAATCTGCCGCACGTCAATAGAGGATTCGAAGCAGCCCAGCAAAGTTTCATTCGTTGGATGAAACTGGAGCGCGGGCGCAACCAGCAGCACGCGAGGCGGCGCATTCCGAACCTTCCTCCCAGGAAAGAGGAGGCCGTTATCGATTTCGCCCCGTTGCAATTGAACACGAAGACGCGAGTAATAATCGAGCGCCTGGACGGGTAATGTGATGTCTTCCGAAACCTTGATCTCCAGAATGACAAGCCGCCCCTCGCGGTCAAGCGCGAGCAAGTCGGTGCGCGAACGCTCGGCGCCGATCTGGCCGGTTACCTGACGGCGCACGGTGGCGGGGTCAATGAGAGGGTCGATCTGTTCGGCGTTGCGCCGCACCATCGCTTCGAGCCAGCGCTCCGGATGAAGGCGATAGAGCGTGTGTTGCCGCCGCGTGGAATCGCCGCGCCGGATACGCGCGACCCGGATAGCCAGAGACCTTAGCCTCTCAACGGTAACCTCTCGCCGTGCTTCGCGAAGCGCGGAGCCGATAGACAAGCGATCTCCGTTACAGACCGCGAGCGGCAGGCCCCGCAATTCCAGATGCAAGCCGCCTTGAAGATCTTCCACGACTTCCGCTTCCGAAGCGACCGCGACTTCCTCGAAGATCTCGCGAATACGGCGGCCAGCCGCCGCGTAGGCGCCGAGCCTGGGCGCGGCGGAATCGAGATTGCCGCAATTCGCCAGTGGATATTCCCTTGGGAATCCGTCCGGGGAAGCCGTAAACAGCCTGCACTGCACGGCGTCCGAATCCAGGCATTGCATACGCAAGGCCATGGTTTGCGCAGCCTCCGCGGGCACAAATAACGCGAACGTCTTCACGGCCAGCATGGGCCAGCGGAGTTGCGCGTGCTTGAACCAGATCAAACCGAAAGCCAGTGCGTCTTGCGCGCTCTCGCTATCCGGCGCGCCAAGCGCCGCCATCCCGCGCGCTCCGGAGCGCAGCATCACACGCGGAAAACGCGGCGATAAGGAATTCTCAAGGTCCGGAGCGCTGCTGCTTTGCTCCACCCGCCACGACGGAAACAAACGCTCACACCAGCGGCGGAGGATCGCGAGATTCTCCGACCGGGTGGCGTCACGCTCCACCGTCGCGCCGCCGCCCGCCTCCGCGTCGAGCAAAGTAAGAGCGCCCCGCTTGCGCCCAAACCTCTCAACGACGGCCTCGATCTTCCAACGCGCCACGCACCGGATACTTACAATGCGCCGGCGCAGCACCTTCGCTTCGCCCCACACTTCGAGCAGCGCGGCCGCCGAGCTTACGGGCTCAATGGAGTACTCCCCTTCACGAAGAAACTGGACCGCTTCGCCGGGTTCCACCACGGCGGGCCGCTGGCAATTCAAAATGAATTCGCGCAGGCTCTCGCAGAGGCTGCCCCTCTCCACCGGACTGGCCGGAGATTCGGAAACGCTCGCTATCACGCCGTCCGGCCGCACGCTCGCCATACGGTAGAAGTCCTGTATCCACCCCGGAGATCTACAAAAAAGCGAGTATCGTGCCAAATTGGAACTCGCACTACCTAACCGCTCTAGGGTCTCTCCGCGAAAACCCAGCCCGCTCAGGCGATACTGAAAGGGTGGAAGGCATCGAGGAGAGGCTGGCGGAGGTGGAGCGGCGGATCGCGAACGCGCTCACCCGAAGCGGCCGGCGGCGGGAAGAGATTACGCTGATCGCCGTCACCAAGACTTTTCCGGCAGCCGCCATCGAGGCGGCCTGGCGGGCCGGGTTGCGCGATTTCGGCGAAAACTACGTCCAGGAATTCGGAGAAAAATTCCCCCAGGCGCGGAAGCTTGAGGGCGCTCGCTATCACCTGATCGGCCACCTCCAGAGGAATAAGGTCAACAAGGCCTCGGCGATGTTTGATTGCATCCAGACAGTGGATTCCATCAAGCTCGCAAGGCGTCTGGACCAATCGCGTATTGCCGGGGAGCTGCCCGCACTCGACGTGATGATCGAGGTAAAACTATCCGGCGAGCAGAGCAAGCACGGCTGCGAAGCGGAGGACCTCCCGGCGCTGGTGGATGAGATCCGCGCTCTGCGCCAATTGCGCCTTACCGGCCTGATGACCATTCCGCCATTTTTTGACGATCCGGAACTCAGCCGGCCGTACTTCTCGAGACTCCGCGAACTGGCTCAAGCACGGCAAATGGATTCGATCTCCATGGGAATGAGCAACGATTTCGAGGTAGCCATCGAGGAAGGCGCGACCCACATCCGCGTGGGGACCGCGCTATTTGGACGGCGGACCAAGCCAGCCGGATAGGCGCAGCCTTCCCTCAATAGGGCATCGCCATGACGCTCGGATACTATGCCCCTCTGCCCCCCCTCCGATCCGGCGTCGCCGACTACGCCAAGGTAATGCTGGCCGCGCTTTCCGAGCACGGTGGCATTGTGGTGAACCAGCCCGGCGACCTCAACCTCTACCACATTGGAAATAACCGGCTGCACGCGGAGATTTACGAACGGGCGATCGCGGTCCCGGGCGTGGCACTGCTGCACGACGCGGTGCTGCATCACCTTCTGATCGGCAGCCTCGGCGAGGCACGATACCGTGCCGAGTTTGTCTACAACTATGGCGCTTGGGCGGAGGATCTGGCGGGCTCGCTCTGGGCGCGCAGAGCTCGATCGATGAGTGATCCGCGCTACTTCCGCTATCCGCTGCTCAAGCGCCTGGCGGAACGATCCCTCGCCGTGGTGACGCACTCGGAAGACGCCCGGCGCGCGGTGCTGTCGCACTGCCCCGGCGCGCGGGTTCACGTGATTCCTCATCTGAATCTGGAAGACACCGGCGCGCTGCCTTCGCCTTCGGAACGGGAGCGCTTCCGTCGAGAATCGCTGGGCCTCGATAGCCGTGACTTTCTTCTCGGCGTCTACGGGCATCTGCGGGAGACTAAACGCGTCGGAACCGTTCTCGTGGCGCTCGATGTACTTCGAGAGCGGGGCATTCCGGCAAACTTGCTCGTGGCGGGTGAATACGCCTCAGATGATTACGCGCGCACGATGCGGCCCCGCCTCGAAGCGCATCCCGGCGTCCTTCTCCGCGGAGATACGGATGCCGGCGAATTCCGGGCGCTGCTCGGCGCGGCGGATGTTTGCGTGAATCTAAAGCATCCCAGCGCGGGCGAGAGCTCCGGGATTGCGGTCCGCGCCATGGCCCTTGGCGTGCCGCTGATCCTGAGCGAAAACGCGGCGGACGCTCCTCCTCGCGGGGCCTTCGTGCCAATCCCCACCGGGCCAGCCGAATTGCCCGCTCTGGTGGAATCGCTCGCCTGGCTCGCCAGGGATCCGGCGGCGCGCGCCGGTATTGCCCGCGCCGCGCGGGCGGACTGCCTGGCCAGCCGAGACCCCCGGCGCATCCGCGAGAGTCTGTGGCGGTGGATCGAAAGCCTCCGCAACGACTCGATAGATTGATCGATTGGCGACTCCGAGAGCCGCCGTAATGCAGTCCTGCTGGCGCTCGGCGCTTCTGTTCCGTGCTTCTCCGCAAGGCGGAAGGTGTCATCCACCGGCTTCGGGGCAGCGACGAGCCATTTCACGCCGTCTGCGCTGGGAGGCGCGCATCATGGCGCTGATGATCGCATCGGAAAGGCCGGCATGCTTCAACTCCACAATCCGAGTAATGATCCTCCGGCAAAGCCGGAGGCTTTGCGGTTGCTGGCCCCTCAAAGGGGCCTATTCGCAACCGTTCAAAGCACATCCGCGCAGGCACCCGCATTGCGATCCCGACCTACGAGTGCACAGGCTCAGCGTTCACGGCCCAAATGTATACGTCTTTGACTGATCCGCGTCCCACAAAAAACCAACTCCCGGATCTGTCAAACTTCTCCTGCCTCCCCGGCAGAGCCGGGGGATCTCCCTATGTGATTAGGA
>CAZXBZ010000111.1:0-5572 GCA_964639135.1 uncultured Solibacteraceae bacterium
CGAAAGGCAGCTTGCCCGGCGCTTTTTTCAACGGTAAAAACCGGCGGAATTACCAGGCGCTCCAGTTAAGCAAGCGCTTGGCGTTATCCCGATAAAGCGGCTGAAGGACGGTATCCGGCAGATCGAGGCCATAATAGGGCCACCAGACACGGCCCGGGAGGTATTCATCCGGGGTTTCAAGCAGCCGCCACCAATCCCGGTACATGGCGGGCGCGCGCTCCATATCAGTTCCATACATCACGCGGTCCTTGTACTTCGCGAGAAAAGCCGCCGCCGCGCGTGGCTGCCGGCCGATCTCATAATCCCGCGCCGAAATATCGAGAAAGAGATTGGGATACCGGTCTAGCACTTTGCCGAGAGCCGCGAGATCATTGCCCTGGTTGCCGAGGTGGCAGGCGATGAACCGCGTCTTCGGGTTGCGCTCGACGACACGATCGCGCCTCTCGATGAGTTCTTCGTACGAAAGAACATCCTTCCCGTGGAGGCTGAAGGTCTGGAAATCGGCCGTCCTCTCCTGATGATTGCCGAGAGGCCGCCAGGCGGAGGGATGATCGGCTACGTGCATATTTACCGGCATGTTGAGACGTGCGCACGCCTCCCAGGCGAGGTCCAGCCGCGGGTCGTCGATATGCAGCCTCTGGTCCTTGGGGGTGCCGGATCCCTGGAGCCCCGAGCCCTTATCGGTAATCTCACCGATGCCCCGGGCACCCATCTGATAGCAATGTTCCACGGCCGCGGCCGCACGCCGCGGGTAATCAGGATCATCCACGTTCGCCGTATCGAGGAGGCACCATAACTGGAAGCGATCCTTGTGCGAAGCAAATAACGCCGCCTGTCTCGCAAATTCGTCTCCAATGGCACCCGTGAAGACAACGGAGTATTCGACGCCGACTTCATCCATGGTGCTCACCCACGCATCCACATCCGCCGCCGTCTTGATGTGGCTCATCCCACTATGGGTGTGGACATCGATAACCGGAAAACGGGCCTTGGCGACCTCCGTCCTTGGGAGTACAAGAGAACTCTCCGGCTGGTAATCCTTGAGCAGGACGGAATCCATTGGGCCGGATTTCACAACAATGCCATACTTCATCACGGGCTCCGAGGCGGGCGTTTCCGATGTGTGCGGGGCGGTGCATGCAATCGCAAACAACGCGGTGACGGATAACACACCGGACAATAGGAACGTAAGATTAGACCGCTTCATTTATCTCTCCTCCGGGCGCGGGTGGCGCTCCGCCACAAAGGTACGCCCTCAGCCTATCACCGCGCGCGCTTGCACGGAGGAATTACTCGGGATTCTTCACGCAACGAAAGCCGATCGCGGGGTCGGCCACCCGAGCGGGAATGGAAGAGAACTCCACATTCACATCCTTGGGCAGCGGCGCGTTAAAACCGCCCCCTCGGATGGTGTACCAAGGCTCCGTCAGCGAGGGTGGAGGATTGAGCACCTTCTCAAAATGCGCTAACGCGGCCGCCGAGGGGGTGCGGGGGTCTTTTACAAACTCCCAGACGTTGCCCGCAAGATTCAAAGCCCCGAAGACGCTCGCGCCTTCGGGATGCGAATCAACGGGCAAAGGCCCGGCGGGCTTGCCAGCGGGATTATCCTCCACCACCGCCTTGGCGGGATCGCGCTGGTTGCCCCACGGATACAAGTTGCCTTCACTTCCCCGGGCGGCCTTCTCCCACTCCTCGGGGGTGGGAAGCCGCTTGCCGGCCCACTCCGCAAACTCTTGCGCATCGAGATAAGCAAGATTAGTCACGGGCAGATCGAGTTTGTCCGAGGGAAATTCCGGCGGCAGCGGTTTGCCTCGCGCCGCGCAAAAAGCCATATAGGCTCGATTGCTGACCTCGGTTTCGTCGATGTAATAGGCGGGCAGCGTCACGGGCACATTGTCCGCGCCAAAAGGAAACGAGCCGGCTGGCACCAGCATCATCCTCCCGGTGCTGGTCTCCAGGGTCTTTGCCAGTTCGGGAGTCGCAATTCCGCTCGTTTTCGGAGCAACATCCGTCCCGGGCGGTTTCAAAAATCGCCAGGCGGCAACCGCGGCGATCAGGACGGCAAGAACGGAAACGCCCGCATACAGCCAAAGCCGGGAATTCCCTGCCCTAGCCTCCTCGGATGCCGCCCGGGTGGCAGCGTCGGGCTGTTTCCCGGCCGGCTGCGTGCCGCTTTGAGGAACTCCCGCCGCCGGCGCTGCTTTCGTAACACCGGAAGGCTGTGCCGTTGAGCGTGGCGCGGGGGGGGCGGAGGGGCTAGCGGAGGTAACGTCCGACAGTGTTTCTCGCGATTCGCCCCCGGAGTTCTCGGCAAGCCGGGTTTCAAGCTCATCCGGCGTCAGCAGCATCTTCGTCGCACCTAGCGTGGCGGCGGCCATTTCCCCGCTAGCCACGCTTTTGATGCGCGTGAGATGCTCGATTACCTCGTCAAAGCTCCGCGGCCGCCGCGCGGGATCCTTCTGAGTGCAAGCCGCCACCAACTCCATCAGGCCGTCGGGTGGGTTCGCATTCCGCAGGGCGGACAGGTTGAGGGGTTCCTTGAGAATTTTATAGAAAATCTGCTGGACGGAATCCGCTTCAATCGGGCGGACACCGGTAAAGAGCTCGAATATCAGGATGCCGTAGGAATAGATATCCACCAAGTGGGTGATTCCCTGCCCGGTCACCTGCTCGGGCGCCATGTAGTATGGCGTGCCCAGTGTATAACCCGCTTTTGTGATGCTCAGTTCGTCGATCTTGGCAATGCCAAAATCGATGAGCTTGACGACGCCGGCATGGCTGATGTGGATATTGTCGGGCTTGATGTCCCGATGGATAATCTTCTCCGAATGGATGAACTTCAGCGCTTTGGCGCCCTCGATGGCAATCTCGAGCTTTCGCTGCGTGTCGCCGGTTTTCTTTTCGGAGATCAGATGGCGAAGGTCGTTCCCGCGCAGGAACTCCATCACCATGAAGGGGCGCTCCTGCTCCTGGCCGTAGTCATAGACCGCGATCACGTTCGGGTGGCCGCTGATTCGCCCGGCGGTCTGGGCCTCCACCAGAAAGCGCTTGCGAACATCCTCGTTTGAGCAGCCTTCCGGTGTGAGCACCTTCACCGCGACGATGCGGCCAATCACGGTATCCCGGGCGCGGTAAACATGCGACATGCCACCGCCCAGGAATTCAATTAGTTCGTAACGGCCAAAACGATGCGGTAAAGCCCAGGAACTCATTCTCTGTATTCTACCCGGTTAGCTATCACGCGGCTTCCATTATGTAGCGACACAAACACCGGCGCCGGAACCGGGCGAAATGGCGGCGCCGTGCGCTCTCTTGAGGCGCAAGCCGCCTTCGCGTCATCCAAGGAGCTATGGTCGGAGCTAACCAATGAGCCATCTGAAACAAGTGCGTGGAGTTTATGAGCCGGGCTCCCGGCATTGGGTGGGGGATGGATTCCCGATTCGCAACCTGTTCCCCTCGAACGGCGTGAGCGAGGAAGTGAGCCCGTTCCTGATGTTTGATTATGCCGGACCCGCGGTCTTTGCGCCATCGGACAAACCACGCGGCGTCGAGGAACACCCGCATCGCGGTTTTGAGACAGTGACCATCTCGTACAAAGGTTCGGTGGATCACCGGGATTCCGCCGGCAATTCTGGAAGCATCGGCCCTGGCGACGTGCAATGGATGACTGCTGCCTCTGGCGTGGTACACGAAGAAAAGCACGGCGAGGCTTTCACGCGGGCTGGCGGAGAATTCGAGATGGTGCAGCTTTGGGTGAACCTGCCCGCGGCCCAGAAGATGTCTCCGCCTCGCTACCAGAGCATTCTGAACGCGGATATTCCAGTGGCGGATCTGGGGCCTGGCTCCAGCGCGAGAGTCATCGCGGGCACTCTCAACGGCGTTGCGGGACCCGCTCACACGGTAACACCTCTCGGGGTTTTTGACGTACGCATGGCGAACGGAGGCGAAGCTCGGATCGAATTGCCGGCGGGCTACAATGCCGCCGTCGCACTGCTACGGGGAAACATCGTAATAAACGGGGCGACGGCGATGGAGGGAGAAGCGAAGATCGCCACCCTCAGCCGCGACGGCGAGGGAATCGAATTCAAGGCACTTGGCGACTCCTCGTTGCTGATTCTGGCCGGGGAACCCATCAATGAGCCCGTCGCGAGCTACGGCCCGTTCGTCATGAACACACAGGACGAAATCCGGCAGGCGATCGCCGATTACCGCTCGGGCCGCATGGGACATCTGAGCTGAGAGGCACGCAAAGCCAGCCAGCCGCGGGCGCCCGCCGGGAATTTCTGGAATGGCCGGCCTATCTTCGCAAGGCCGAGAGCAGGTTACTGAAATCGTCGGTCCAGCGAAGGGTTGTGGCTGGCTGTTCGGTGCGGCCGATAGCCTGCTTAAGATCCTCAGCCGCGAATAGTCGTTCATCGCGGCTGAAGATGGACCAGAGAGCCGGATAGAAACCTTTCGCGGGATCACCGCCGGACCGGACGAATTTCACGGTAAAGCCCTCTTTTTCTCCCCCGCTCTTCACCACGGGCATGAGATCCAGATAGCGGTTGCTGACGTTCACGGCCATGACTCCATCCGGGGCAAGCTGTTTACGATAGAGAGCAAACGCTTCAGCGGTGATCAGGTGCATGGGGATGGAATCGCCGGAAAAGGCATCAACAATGAACACGTCGTAGCGATTATCCGGCTCACTTTCCAGCACAACGCGGGCATCGCCCAAACGTACTTCAACATGTTTCGAGCACTCACTAAGAAACGTGAATCTGGTACGGGCGAATTGTTCCACCAGCGGATCGATTTCATAAAACACGATATGGTCGCCCGGCTGATTCATCCCGGCCAAACTGCCCGCGCCAAGGCCGGTGATCCCGATGCGCAGGGGCTGGCCCGGCTTTGATTCCCGAACCAGGCGCAAGAGGTGATGCAGGCCGGATTCAGGACCGTAATAGGAAGCCACTTCGCATTCACGATCCTTCGCGAGAAATTGAAGGCCGTGACTCGTACTGCCGTGGACTAGCTGGCGAAATACACTCTCCGTATCACCTTCCCCACCCAATTGCAGGCGGAGCATGCCGAAGAAATTACGCGCGGTTTCTATGTGACTCGATTGCATCGCCACCACGGGCAGCGCCAGGATAAGCGCCGCGGCACAGAGCGGAGGCAGTGTTTGAAATTCAGCGGGTGCGCGGCGAAACTCCAACGCTTTGGTATGTTCGAACGCAACCTGAAAAATGAGTAGCGCGCAAAGTCCCAACCCAACGTTCAACTCCCAATAGCGGCTAAATACATAAGGGGCAACGATTCCCACGAAGACACCGCCTAGCGCGCCGCCCACCGATACCATGAGGTAGAACTCCGTAAGATAGCGTGGCGCGGGCCGCCGGGCATAAAGCTCCCCATGGCAGAACAGGGCGGTGAATGCCAGACCGGTGCAATAAATGCCGATCAGCGTCACGTAATTTCCCGCAAAAAGACCGAACGACATCGCGGCCCCAAGGAGGAAAACAAAGAACAGGGCCAGCCAGCGAATCACCGTCCGTGGCAGGTAATCTGGTGTCGTCATGCTCGATCT
>CAZXBZ010000111.1:5582-9842 GCA_964639135.1 uncultured Solibacteraceae bacterium
GTGGCAGGTAATCAAAGTATTCGAAGCAGATGACGAACGTGAGCAGGTAGATGGCGAGTGGGAGCACCCAAAGGAATGGTACGGGCGCGACGTCCTGGGTCAGCAGGTTGGTGATTGCCAGAAAGAGAATGCTGGGGCATGCGGCGAAGGCCATCCAGGCGAGCCGGCTCCGAGCCGCCGGTCTCGCATCGCCGGAGCTCGTGTCGGATGTTGGGACCGGCGGCGTATTCCACTCGGGCCGGGCGTGGGACCTCCACCAGCGGGAGGCCATCAGAAGACAGATAGCAACAACGAAGATGGTGTAGCCAATCGCCCAGTAATCGAACTGGAGGCGAAGACCGATCAACGGCTCAATCGCGAACGGGTAACTGACGAGCCCAATGATGGAAGCAAGGTTCGACAGACTGAACAGCCGGTAAGGCACACTTCCCTTACGGAAGCGTGCAAGCCAGGCTTGCACGAGCGGTGAAGTGCTCGCGAGCAGGAAGTAGGGCAAGCCTAGCGTTGCAAAAAGCATGGCGAGGATTCGCCATGTCGGAAGATCACTGCCCGACGGCTTCCACGAATCGGCGGGAATCACCGGAATAAAGTACAGCAGCGAGAGAAGCAGCAACCCGCCATGCACCAGGAATTGGTTCCGAGGGCGAAGCCGTGAGACCAGCAGGTGCGCGTAAGTATAGCCGCCAAGCAGCACGGTCTGGAAGAAGACCAGCGCGGTGGTCCATACCTGAGGTGATCCGCCGAACCACGGAAGAATGTATTTGGAGTAAACGGGCTGGATCTGGAAAAGGAGAACGGCGCTCACGAAGACCGTGATGGCGTCGAGCAAAAGATTCATCGGCCGCCGGTTCGACAAATTCACACTCCCTTTCGGATCGTATTAACGATTTCTAACCATCATTCGCCAGTGAGACTCTCGTGGCTCGACAACGGCTGAGCACTACAAATCAAGAATGGCCGGAAGCGAGGCTATTGGCTCATGCCGCCGGTCATAAGGATTGCGGAATCTTCTCATTAATTTAGCCGAAGTTACTCGAGATCGAGGTACTTCGAGCACCTTTATATCTATATCTCAAACAATCCGTGGCACAAACGAAAGTTTATGGCTGGGAAGCAGCCCATGCAATAATGGCATCCGCATCCCAGCGAGCGTTCGCATGCAGCCGGATGTGGCTGGCGGGGCCGCTCTCGGGATAATCCTTTTGTATCCGCTCGATTGTCAAGGGGCGGTGCGCGCCGTCCACCGCGCCCGCGATGGTAACCGGAGTGGGCACAAGATCCTGAATGATGGCGGGCAGATCGGTATGTAGCAGCAATTGAGGCACAAAATTACCGAAAGGCTCCCGGTAGTTCGGTTCCCGGCAGAGTTCGTCGAACGAGATTAACCCGCCGGAGAGATAGAGCCGGTCCACGCGCTTGTCGATAGCCGCCGCAAAAAGGGCTGGAACAGTAGTGAAGCCGGAAGCCGCGATCGCAATAGGACGGCCTGCCCACTCCGCGCGTGAGCGGAGCCCCTGGAGTGCCGCCTGAATATCCGTGACGCGCTGGCCGAGCAGCGGCTTGCCAAGAATCAGCGAAGACCACCCGTAATGCTCTTCGCCGTTGTGGAAGCTAGCGTGTCCTGGCGCGCCGCGGCCGTACTCGGGGCGCAAATCGCCTTGATTGCGCATATCCGGCGCGCAAACCGTGTAGCCCGCCGCGGCGAGCTGATCGTACAAGGCCCCCTCCCGCCAGTTCACACGGCCGCCCGGTTCGAGCAATAACAGAATCGGCTTGGCGGGGTCTTCTTTCAGTGGACGGAAGATCCAGGCGGGCATCCAGACGCCGGGCGCACTGGGAAATTCCACGGCCTCGATACGGGCATCGTTATATTGCGATACCGCCAGCGGCTTGAGAGGAGGCGCGGCTGGCGGAGCATCGTTGCGGATGAGAGTCCCAAGATCGATGGGCTTCCGTTCAACACGCCGGTCGCGGTTGAGTTCAAACGGCGTGGCACTGCCAAAGTCGAGTACCAAGCTGCCGCGCGGTGACACAAACAATACATCGTCCGCTTCCGGTTGGGTATCAGGCTCCCGGTCGATTGTGCGCGGATTCGGTTGCAGCCAGCGCTCCAGCCAGCGGTAGATCTCCAGGCGCATCTCGTAAGCCAGTCCGTGAGGCAGCGGCGTGGAGTGCCAGCGAATGTGCCCGGGGCGGCCCATCGTCTCATAGACTTTTTCGAGTCTGGAGAATTCTTTCAAGCCGTCCGAGATGTACCGGGAAGAGTAAGTTCCAAAAAAATCTCGCTCGCTGACGGCCACCAGCAGCGGCTTGGGCGCAAAGGGGTAAAGCAGATCCCAGCGGGCGAAGCCGAGCGGGCCGCCGCCGACGAAATTCTGCTCCGCATCGTCCGTGGAACCAGGGGAATTAAAATCCGCGATCGCCACGTTTTCCGTATTTCCACAGGAAACGGCGGCTACGGCCAGCCGGTGTTCAACGGCCGCAAGCAGCATCGTATTCGTGCCACCGCCCGATTGGCCGGTGGAAGCCAGGCGCTTCGGATCCACCAACGGATGGGCGGCCAGCACATCGAGCCCGCGCACGGCATCCCAGGTTTGCAGCCGCGTGCTGGTGCGGCCCTTGAGCAGCATCTGCCGGCCGGGCCGTGTGTGTTCCTCATCGGCATCCAAGCGGGTGAGATAGGGCTTATCGCCGGGAAAATACGTGCGCTCGCCTTGCCCCATCGGGTCAAAGGCCAGCACCAGAAAACCGAGTTTCACCAGACCCTGGCAGCAGCGCTGGTATGAAACGTAAGCCTTTCCGTTTAGAGAGTGCCCCATCTGGAAGAGTACACCGGGGTATGGCGGCTTGCCCGTGGTGGGTATATAAAGATTGGCGGAAACCAGCATCCGCGGCTGGCTTTCATAAACGAGCTTCTCGACGCGATAGCCTTGACGCTCAAACGCCCCCATCGTCCGAGTGTTTAGCGGGGTACGCTCCGGCATGCCGCCCACGAGATCCCAAAATGTGCGGGTCACCCATTGCTGCCGCTGAGCGATCGCCTGGGCGTTGGTAAGGCTGGCGATAGCTTGGTCCCGCCGCTCGGCGGCTTGGCGCGCCAGCCCAGCCAAAAAATCCGGGAGGCAGCGTGAGTAATCGCGGTAGATCCCGTGCATGGGCACCTTCTGGGCCGGAAGAGAGTGAGGAAGCGCCACGCCGATCGCCAGCATTTGGGCAAGCTGTCTTCTGGTGAACATCGTGGCCACGATTTTATCGCAGGCATGCGGAAGCGAAGACAGGATAAGATGTTGCCGATGCCCAAACAGCCCCAGGAATCACCCAGCGCCGTGGAGACGTATACTCCGGACGGCATGTCTGATTCCAGCGATACCTCGAGCATCGAGGAACTTCCACCTACAGCCCGTGGCATGCTGGCCGGCGTTGTCGCTGGCCTGTCTCCCGCCTACTTCGCGATGGTGATGGCGACGGGCATCGTCGCGCTGGCCTCCCACCTGCTGGGAGTGGTATGGCTGGGACGCGTCCTGTTCGTTCTCAACATCACGTTCTACGTCATTCTCTGGATCCTCAATATCCTGCGGATTCGCTGGTACCGGCAGCGCGTTGTCGAAGACCTCACGGATCACCAGCGCGGCCCGGGGTTCTTCACGGTGGTAGCCGCATCCTGCATTCTGGGTAGCCAGTCCGTTGTCCAGATCGGCCATTTCTACGCGGCGGAGGTACTCTGGGTTCTGGCGATCCTTCTGTGGGTCGTGCTGACCTATACCATCCTCACCGCTTTCACGGTGAAGAAAGACAAGCCCAACCTTTATGACGGGATCTCGGGCGCATGGCTGCTGGCCGTGGTCGCCACGCAAGCCGTGGCCGCCCTTAGCGCGGTGATTTCTCATCACTATGAGCAACCGTACCGGCTGGTGATCAACTTCGTGGGGCTTTCGATGTGGCTCTGGGGCGGGATGCTCTACATTTGGATGATCTCGCTGATCTTCTACCGCTATACCTTCTTTCGCCTCTCGCCGGGCCACCTGACACCGCCCTATTGGATCAACATGGGGGCCATGGCGATCTCGGTTCTGGCGGGCTCGCGGCTGATCGAGAATGTGCCGCACGCACCGTTCCTGAACTCGTTACTACCGTTCCTGAAGGGTTTTACGATTTTCTATTGGGCGACGGGTACCTGGTGGATCCCGATGCTGATTATTCTGGCGCTCTGGCGGCACGTTTACTCCCGCCACCCGATGACCTACGATCCGCTGTACTGGC
>CAZXBZ010000112.1:0-9811 GCA_964639135.1 uncultured Solibacteraceae bacterium
GGAGGCTCGGCCATGAGTATCGAGGTGCGCCGCGTCCGGAAAAGCTTCCGGAATTTTGTGGCGCTCGACGATGTTTCCGTGAGCATCGCGGACGGCGAACTCGTCGCGCTGCTGGGGCCGTCGGGGTCCGGCAAAACCACACTGCTTCGCGTGATCGCGGGGCTCGAGGCGCCGGACCGGCACCCCGATTCCGCCGTGCTGGTGAACGGCGAGGACATGCTTCGCGGCGATCCGCGCCGGCTCCGCGTGGGCTTTGTGTTTCAGCATTATGCGCTGTTCCGTCACATGACGGTTTACGACAACATCGCTTTTGGCCTCACCGTCAGGCCCAGGCCGGAACGCCCGCCGAAACGGGAGATCCGTGAGCGCGTCACCGAACTGCTCCAACTGATCCAGCTCGAGGGCCTCGCCAATCGCTTCCCCAGCCAGCTCTCGGGCGGGCAGCGGCAGCGTGTCGCCCTGGCTCGCGCGCTCGCGATCGAACCCAAAGTACTATTGCTCGACGAGCCCTTCGGCGCGCTGGATGCCAAGGTGCGTCAAGATCTGCGCCGCTGGCTCCGCCGCCTTCACGACGAACTCCAGGTCACCACCATCCTCGTAACCCATGACCAGGAAGAAGCGCTCGAGGTGGCGGACCGCATCGTCCTGATAAACCATGCGCGCGTGGCGCAGGTGGGCACGCCGGAGGAAGTGTTTCACCGTCCCGCGTCGCAGTTTGTGATGGATTTTCTCGGCCATGTAAACCTTTTTCGCGGCCGTATGGACGGAGACCAGTTCGTGGCGGACGCACGGCCAGGTCCGGAATCGGCCTGCGCCTACGCGCGGCCCTTTCAACTGGATCTGCATCGCTCGGAGGAGACGCGCGCCAGCGCCAAAGCGCACGTCCGGCGCATCCTGGCCGCTGGACCGGTGGTTAAAGTGGAGCTTACCAGCGAGACGGGAGACCCGATACTCGCGGAAATGTCGCATGAACGTTTGCGCGAGTTGAAGCTGGCCGTGAATGAAGAGGTATACGTAACCCTCAAGGAAGCCCGGATCTTCCACGAGGATTTTTCGATCTAGCCAGGCCGGCCGCTAATACCCCGCGGCGGGGCTCTCCGGGGCGGTCTCCGCGGCTTCGGCCAAGCCCAGGCGGCGTCTGGCTTCATCGAGTATCGCCACGGTTTGCGTGGCCCCGCAGCGTGTAACGCCCAGGGCGCGCACCTCGAGCAGCCGGTCGAGCGTGCGCACGCCACCCGCCGCTTTCACCTGCACGCCCGGCGGAGAGTGCTTGCGCATGAGGATGAGATCGGCATCCGTGGCGCCGCCACTTCCGTATCCCGTCGAGGTCTTCACCCAGTCCACCCCAGCCTCTCCGCAGATTTCACAGAGGGCCACTTTGTGCTCATCGCTCAGGTAGCAGTTCTCAAAGATCACCTTGAGCTTCGCGCCACGTTCGTGGACGGTGTTTGTCAGAAGAGTGATTTCATCCCTCACGTAGCGCCAGTCCCCGCTCAGCACTTTGCTGATATTCACCACCGTGTCGAGTTCCGCGGCGCCGTGATCGATCGCCGCGAGCGCCTCCGCCAGCTTGATGCCGGTGGCGTTCGCCCCGTGAGGGAAGCCGACCGTGGCGCTCGGTTTCACGCCGCTTCCGGCAAGGATCTCCGCGCACCGCTCGATCGCGAAGGGCATAATGCAGACGCTTGCCACCCGATAGTTCCGGGCAATCCGGCAGCCGTGCTCCAGATCTTCCCACGTCAGTGTGGGGTTGAGGAGCGAGTGGTCGATCATTCGGGCGGCGTCTTCGTAGGTGAACGTCATGGCAATCCTTTGCGAGCGCGGATTAAGGAACGAACTGCTTCAAATAGTTAAGGCTCTGGCGAAGGGAGTTCTTGCGGTTTTCGAGCGAGCCCTCGAAAGCGCGATCCTCCACCTCCACGCATACCGCCCCGTGATAGCCGGTCTCCGTGAGCACCGAGAAGAACCGGCTCCAGTTTACGTCTCCAAGGCCGGGAAGCTTCGGGGTGTGGTATTCGAGCGGATAGGCGAGGATGCCCACGTCATCGAGCCTTTCCTGGTCGAGCCGGACATCCTTTGCGTGGACGTGGTGAATGCGCGAGGCGAATTCGCGCATGGCTTTCACGTAATCCATCCGCTGGAAGATAAAGTGCGACGGATCGAAGTTCAGGCCGAAATTCGTGCTTGGAATATCGTTGAACATACGCCGCCAGATCGCCGGAGAGTACGCGAGATTCTTGCCTCCCGGCCATTCGTCGCGCGTGAAGCTCATGGGGCAGTTCTCGATGCCGATCCTGATGCCGTGGTCGTCCGCGTAGGCGATCAGCGGCCGCCAGACTTCAAGAAAACGCCCCCAGTTTTCGTCCACGGTCTTCGCGGGGTCCCGCCCGATGAAGCTGTTTACCACTGGCACACCAAGCAGCTTGGCCGCTTCGATCAGTTTACGCAGATGGTCCGTATAGACTTTTGATTCGGCGTGGTCCGCCACCAGTGGATTGGGGTAATAACCGAGGCCGCTGATGGAGACGCCAGCGGCCCCCACGGTGTCCCGTACCCGCTTGACGTCATCCTTGCTGAAATCGGCGACGTCGATGTGCGTCACTCCCGCGTAACGCCGTTCCGCCTTGCCGGGGGGCCAGCACATGACTTCAATCGCGGAGTAGCCGCATTCCCTGGCGAACGCCGCCACTTCGGCGAGCGAGAGATCGGGAAGAATCGCGGTGACGAAACCTAGAGTGAGCACGGAACCTCCATTCGTGAACCGTTCACCATCGTACTTCAGGCGAAGGCGGGAGAGAAGGCACGGATGGGAACCGAAGCCAGCACGCCATTGAGACTCGTGGCGATGTGAAGATGCCCGGCGGATGATTATTCCGATGGCGCAAGAGCCAGCAGCAGCCTTATCCAGCGGCTGAACTCGCGGCCTTCACAGCCAATCTTGCGCTGGACGGCCAGATAGTCCCGCTTCCCCAGGCCCCAGCCCGCCAGAGCGGGAAAGAAGCTTCGTGACGGTTCGAACGGCGAGATCTGCTGTTTCCGCCATTTCCCTGGCGATTCGAGATGCGGCATCAGATAGGCGACGGATTTCGCCACGGATGCGCCGTTTGGAGCTTCGTACTCCCATAGCTCCATGTTCCAGAACTGCCCCATGCGGCAGAGCAGGGCGAGCCCGTCGAGGTTCATCGCGGAGTAGCCGAGCGACCGGGTGCGCGCTTCCTCGAGCGGCGTGCTGCCATCGGGTTTCAACTGGCCGGGCACCAGCTTTTCGAAATATAACTTCCAGGCTTCGAGCAGCGCATGGTCGTCCTTCACGTAAGTCGCGTACGCGGCAACCTGGACGGCCCACCAGGTGGCGTGGTTATTGGGCTGATCGCGTTCGTCCACGCCCTTTTCGCTCGTGAGCATCCAGCGCAAAAAATCGCGGAACCACGCGCGGAATGCCGTTTCCGCGGTTTTATCCGCCCCTGGAAGCTGGCCGAGCAGCAGAACGCCTGGCGTGAGGTAGATCAGCGGCACGGTATCGATGAGGCCAATGCCGCGCCCCCAGCCGTGGCCGCGGATCGCCTGGCCGAACTCGAGGTTCGGATTCATTCGAGTCTCCGCGTCCGCGAACCAGACGCGCACAAGCTCCCAGGCGCGTTCGGAGTACCGCTCCGCGCCGCTCTCCCCAGGCAAGAGACTGGCCGCCGTCGCCAGGCAAAGGACGGCGTTCGACAATTTGCCGAGATCTTCGTTGTTTTGTGTGAATCGTTGCGGATTCACCTCTCCATCGCGCCGGATGTAGGGCGCGTTCGGGTTCGCGGGATCTGGCCACCAGTACGGGCCTTCACTGAAAAAATCGTGTTTACCGGCCGGCGTATTTGAAGGGCGAGCGCTGGTGACACTCCAAGGTCCCCGCCGCAGCCACTCTTCGGCGTCTTTCGACAGTCTGGCGAGTTCGGCCGCCAGCGCCTCATTTCCAGCTCCGGCGAGTTGCTTGATCCCTTCCGGATCGCAGGAATTCAGCAGCAGCATGCCGTTGCCGGCGCAGGCTCCGGAGAGCCGGGGGAGGCAAGGCGCCAGCGTGCCAGCCGCGAGCATCCGCATCAGGCTACGGCGGCTCTCGGCGGGCGCGGCGGGTGGCATGGCCTGATCTTATCCTCGTTTCAGACGGCTGCCAAGAACAATGCGCGCGGATGCCGGCATGCCGGGGTGTGAGGACGCTCTCGAAGGCCTCCGGTAACCGGGTCTTCACGTTGAACAATTATGGGCAGTTTTGTTCAATGCAGAGGCTTGCGGCAGCGCGCAATCGTGGCAACGCGCCGTTAGCGCTTCTGAATCAGTAGATTACGGGAGAAGTCCAACGAATTCAATACGTTATGTTAAAATAAGAACATCGGCAAAAGGCGTGCGGCTCGTTCCGTCGCGACCCTGGGCGAAGTGGAAGGAGGCTGTGCGTGGCGGATCAAGAACTACCAGATTCCCCAGAACAATCGAATGGAGGCGGCGATGGCCGGCTACCTTTAGACGCCGCCTCGGGCACGCTGAGCGTTCCCATCAACATCGAAGACGAGATGCGCAAGAGCTATCTCGATTACGCGATGAGTGTGATTATCGGGCGCGCCCTGCCCGACGTCCGTGACGGCCTTAAGCCCGTCCACCGGCGCATCCTGTACGGCATGAGTGAGATGGGGCTGAGTTATAACCGGCCCACCCGCAAATGCGCCAAGATCGTCGGCGAAGTTCTGGGCAAGTATCATCCCCACGGAGATAGCGCCGTCTACGATTCCCTGGTTCGCATGGCGCAGCCCTTCTCGATGCGCTACCCGCTTGTCGATGGCCAGGGGAATTTCGGCAGCGTGGACGGCGACCCTCCCGCGGCCATGCGGTATACCGAGGCGAGGCTTTCGCGCATCGCGGCCAGCCTGCTCGACGATATCGATAAGGAGACCGTTGATTTCCGTTCGAACTACGACGACAGCGAAACGGAACCCGAGGTTCTGCCCACTCGCGTCCCGAGTTTGCTCGTCAACGGCTCCGAAGGTATCGCGGTGGGCATGGCCACGAAGATACCGCCCCATAATCTGTCCGAGATTGTGGATGCCACCATCGCGCTGATTCGCGACCCCAATCTCAGTCTTCCGGAAATCATGAAGCTGGTACCCGGCCCGGATTTTCCGACCGGCGGCTATATCCTGGGCCGCTCGGGAATCTGGGATGCGTTCAGCACGGGCCGCGGCAGCATACGCATGCGGGCCAAGACGCACTTCGAGGACATCGGCAAAGACCGCCAGGCCATCGTGGTGACGGAGATTCCCTTCCAGGTGAACAAGGCCCGGCTGATCGAGGCCGCCGCCGCCCTGGTGAATGAGAAGAAGCTCGAAGGCATCAGCGAGATCCGCGACGAGAGCGACCGCAACGGCATGCGCTTCGTTTTTGAACTGAAGCGCGGTGAAAATGCCGAGGTCATCCTCAACAATCTGTTTAAGCACACCCAGTTGCAAACCAGCTTCGGTGTGATTATGCTCTCGATCGTCAACAGCCAGCCCCGCGAGCTGGGCTTGCTCGATTGCATTAAGCAGTTCATTAACCACCGCATCGATGTCGTGCGGAGGCGCACGGATTATGAACTGCGCAAGGCCCGCGACCGCGAGCACATTTTGCTTGGTTTCCAGAGGGCGCTCGATCACCTCGACGAAGTGATCGAGACCATCCGGCGTTCGGATAGTCCGAAGGACGCCAAAGCGAGACTGATCGCCCGCTTCGAGTTCACCGACAGGCAATCCCAGGCAATTATCGAGTTGCAGCTTCAGCGCCTGACCGGCATGGAGAGGCAGAAGATCATCGACGAACTGGCCGATATCCAGGTGCGTATTGCCCGCTACCTGGAGATCCTCGGTTCGGATGAAGTGCTGCGCGGCGTGATCACCGACGAACTGGAAGAGGTGAAAGCGAAGTTCGGCGACGACCGCCGTACCGAGATTATCGAGGACCCGGGCGATCTGAACATCGAAGACCTGATCGCCGACGAGAACGTCGTGCTAACCGTCAGCCGTTCGGGCTACCTCAAGCGCGTCGCTCTCGATACCTACCGGAAGCAGCGCCGGGGCGGCACGGGCCGCATCGGCATGACAACTCGCGCGGAAGACCTGGTGGAGCATCTCATTGTCGCTTCCACTCACACCAGCGTGATGTGCTTCACCAACCTCGGACGGGTGTATATCAACAAGATCTACGAAGTTCCGGACGCCGGACCCACGGGCAAGGGCAAGCACGTTTCGAACCTGCTCAACCTCATGCCGGGCGAAAGCGTGCAGGCTTTTCTGCCGGTGCGTGAACTCGTCGAGGGCAAGTTTATCGTGATGGTCACGCGCAACGGCGTCATCAAGAAATGCGCGCTGACGGCTTTCGCGAATATCAACGCGCGCGGCATCATCGCCATCGGTCTCGACGATGGAGACGAGTTGATCTCGGCGCGTCTCACCGAAGGCAGCGCTTACGTCTTTCTCGCCTCCCGTGACGGGAAAGCGGTGCTCTTCAAGGAGAGCGAAGTGCGCGCGATGGGCCGTCCGGCACGGGGCGTGCGGGGCATGATGCTCGCCAAGGGGGATTACATCGTTTCGATGACCGTTCCCACGGACCCCGAGACCCCCATTCTCGTGATCGCCGAGAAGGGCCTTGGCAAGCGGACCCCGGTGAAGGAATACCGCGAGACCGGGCGGGGCGCCAAGGGCGTCATCAACATGCGGACCACCGTGCGCACCGGCAAGGTGGTGACCGCGCTGCAACTGCCGGTTGGGCCGGACGGCGAGCCGACGCAAGAGGTGATGGTGATCACGGGCAACGGCCAGATCATCCGCACCGGGGTGGATGAGATCCGGCAGGCGGGCCGCGCGACGCAAGGCGTGATGGTGGTTCGCCTGGACGAGGATGACGTTGTGGCGGCGGCCGCCATCATTCCGGATGAGCCCTCGAATGGCGACGAGCCGGAGCCCGAAGCGGAGCAGGGCACTCTGCCGCTTCAATAGAGCGGCTCCAGACACCAAACGGAAAGGCCGCGGTAGCTTGCCGCGGCCTTTCCGTTGATTCCGTCCGATCTTCGCGCCGGGCCGCGGGTCAGGGCCGCGAGAGAATCACCGAGCCCCGGGCGCCCTCGATGCGGTGCAATTCGTTACGCCCGAATCCCGCTTGCTGGAACATCCGTTCGTATTCGGCGAAGGTATAGGCGTCGCCGTCCTTGGTCATCGCCAGCATCATCATGGCGAATGCCGCCGCGTCGCGCGGCGTCACGCGGTCTTCGTTGGGGACAAACTCGAGCGTCGCCACCACGCCATCCGGCTTCACGGCCGCGCGAATCTTTCGCAGCAATATGCCCGCCTTTTCCGGGTTGAAATGGTGCAGGAAGTTCGTGAGCAGCACCACATCGTAACCGCCACCGAAATCCACCTCGAACGCGCTGCCCGGCACGGCGTGCCAGCGCCCGGCCATGCCCGCCTCCGCCGCGTGCTCCCTGGCCACGTCAAGGACATTGGGCCAATCCACGGCGTATACGCTGGCGCCGGGGTTATTGCGCGCCACCGTGATGCCGAACAGGCCATGCCCCGCCGCGAGATCGAGCACTTTTTCCGGTGCGCTGCCCCGCCCGTTGACGAGACTGGCGATCGCTTTTGCCGGGACAGCCATTGCCGACATCATGGAGCGGGCGAAATCCTTCCACTCGGAGCTTTCCTTCGCCATCGCGTGGCTGCCTTCTTCGATCACCGTGCCGCCCTTGCGGATCGCCCCGGCCAGGTTGTCGAAAGCCTCCCTCTTTCCGCCGCCCAGCAGAAAGGCGGCCATCCCTCCCGCGTATGTGGGGGAACTCTTATCGAGGAAGGCGGCGGCGTCGGGTGAGAGCTGGTATTGGGAGCCGTCCTTCACCAGGAATTCCTTCACCGTGAGGAAGTCGCACAACACCCGAATACCCTTGTGGGAGGCCTGGCAGTATTCGGCGATTTCTTCCACGGTTCTTCGGTCAGCGCCGATGGCGGAAAATACGTCCAATTCGATGGCGGCCTTCATTACCGCGGAGAATTGATACGCATTGAGTGCTTGCATGATCCGGACGGGAGTAAGTTCTGGCATGAGATTCCTCGGGCACATGGGCGCACATCCATGAGGGTCGCGCCAACCTGACCAATATAGTCCAGTATAGCCGTGCGCCTTGCGCTGGGGCCACGCGGTGGCCGTCCGTGCCGCCGCAATGGGGCTTGAGCGAATGAATCAGCCGGCCAAGGGCCGAATTTCGATGGCTCCTAGAACGGGCCGCCGATTCCCCCGATCCCGCCAATTCCGCCGCGGCCGGTTCGTTGCTGATTGACTTCCGGCGCCGGCGCGAGCCGGATTACGCTTCGCTGCATCTGCCCATCGAACTTGATTTCGTCGGGGGTAAATTCGAGTATCCGGTCCGTTACCAGTTCGAGGTTCGTGCCGGAAGGCAGCACCACGTCGGGGCCGCGCGTCAGCAATACGGTGGCAAGCCCGGCGGCCGCTCCCGCGGCCAAGCCGATTCCCGCGCCCTTACCCGCGCTGCCGGCCGCGAGGCCGCCGAGAGCGCCTACCTGGCCGCCCGCGACCGTTGTGCCGACGGTGGTCATGGCGTCGGAGCCTTTGCTCGAATCGCCTTTAACGGTGCCTTCGTTACGGTCCAGATCTTCACGCAGACCCCCGTCCAAGCCTCCCACCCGCGCGCGGAAGTCGCGTGTCACGCCGTTCGGCAGGGTAATGCTATCGAAGCGCAAGTGCATTTCTCCCTTGCCCTTGACACGTCCAGGGCGTTTCGAGGAGGTGATGGTGCCCAGGACATAGGAGCCTGGAGGGATCACAATTTTTCCGTTTGAAAATATGGGGAAGGTGGTTTCGAGGTATACGCGGTCCCCCGGCGCGGCGCTCCGCGTGCTTACGCTATTGATGAGGCTCAGCGGGATACGCGTGCCTATCGGCACCTCAAACGCTGTCCCTTCCGATGCCGCGTGTTCCTCCGCGGGGGCGTTTTCGGCGGATTCCGTTCCGCTGGCGGATTTCCAGCCGCCCTGTCCGGCGGGACGCTCCGTTTTGAGCGCCGGCAAAGCGCCGCTGGCCTCGGGCGCGTTCTCGCCCGGCGTTGTCTGCGCGGAGGCCGCGACGCCCAGGGCTAGCGCCAAACCAGCCGCGGCAAGGCCTCGAAGAGAAAGACTGAACATATCGCCGCCATCCTTTCCACGATCCGCGTGGTTCTCCCGTTGCACCGATTTTATTCCCGCTCGCGCCGCCGGGCCACCATCACGCGCGGATACACCGTCCGCTATGTAGTCGAACGCGGCCCGGCGCCCTCGGGTTTCGTGGAGGTGATGGAGCGGTAGTCGCGGTCGAAATACAGGAGCGGCGCGCCCCCGTTTACCGCGCCGCCGGTTACTTCGCCGAAAAATACGGCATGATCTCCGGCGTCGACAATTTTATGTGTAAGGCACTCCATCCACGCCAGGCAATCCGAGAGGAGCGGGGAGCCCTTCTCGCCGGGCCGCCAGTCCACGCCGGCAAAACGCTCCTCGCCGAGGGCGGCGAATCTTCCGGAAAGAGCCTCCTGCCCGGCATGCAGGATGTTCACCGCAAAATAGCTGGACTTGCGGAACTGGGGAAGCTCGCCGGAGTTGTGGCCGATGCATACGAGAATCATTGGCGGGGTGAGCGAGACCGCGCTGAATGAGCTTACCGTCAATCCCCAGGGTTTGCCTTCGTCATCGGTGACGGTGACAATGGTCACCCCGGCACAAAGCCGACGATGGGCGCAAACGTCATGATAGGATTGAATTTA
>CAZXBZ010000113.1:0-9781 GCA_964639135.1 uncultured Solibacteraceae bacterium
GATATCGAAGTCGTGGGCGAGGCCGGGAATGGCAATGAAGCGATCGCCATGGTTGAGGCGCTCCGGCCCGATCTGATCCTGATGGATGTCAGCATGCCCGGCCTGAGCAGCTTTGAAGCCACGCGCCAGCTCAAGCGGATCCACCCGGAAATCAAGGTGCTCTTCCTAACGATGTTCGACGACGAGGACTACCTGCTCGAAAGCATGCAAGCAGGCGCCAGCGGCTACATCCTGAAGGACAGCCCTACCGAGCAGCTTCTCTCCGGCATTCGGGACGTCCAGAACGGCGGCAGCTATCTGAGCCCGAAAATGCTCGCGCAATTGGTGGATGATTTCCGCACGCGCATCCGATCCAACGTCCCCCAGCCCCGGCTCTCGACACTCACGCCCCGCGAAAAAGAGGTCCTGAAACTGCTCGCGGAAGGCAACTCCGTAAAAGAAATCGCCTCCAGCCTGAACCTCAGCGTGAAAACCATTGAAGCCCACAAATTCAATCTGATGCGCAAACTCGATATTCATAACAAGGCGCAACTGGTGCAATACGCCATCCAGAAAAAGATTATCCAGTTGCCCATGATGGCCTGATCGCGCGGCACCGCAATACACCCCCGGCCCATTCCGCCGCCGGAGGCGAGGCGCGCCCCAAGTGCTCTCGCCCGCGCTCCGAGCCCCGTCTTGCCGGACGGGTTGCCGGCTGGCCCCATCCGCTCCCATGCTAAAATCGAAGGACCATAAGGCGCTATCGTCTAAGGGTTAGGACGGAGCCCTCTCAAGGCTCAAATACGGGTTCGAATCCCGTTAGCGCTACCAACCAACCTCTTTCGTTTCAGTATCCTGCCGAAAAACGCGTGACGTATTTTGTCACACTTTGCCGCCGGGTCTACGCCAGAGTGCTTCCGTCCGCGCTTGTCCGTACAATTCCCGAGGCTCCAAGGCCAATACGCGAGTTCCGTCAACGAACCATCCTCACCGGAGCCACCGGGCAGCGCCAAAACCCAACGCTCAAGCGGCTGGTGAAACAAGCGAGCTACAGCGGCCTACCAATCGCTCAGCAGCCGGCGGGCACGGGCGTCAAAGGTGAACGGATCCGCCTCGCGAAAGAAACGTTTGATCTCACGAGAGCCGATATTGACCTTCGTTTGATCCCATTCACAGGTGGCGCAAGGGTGAGCCAGTTTGAGCGAGGGAGGAGCGGGAGACTTGCCCGCGCGCACGCCGGGAGCGGCAAAGAGGGCGCGGCCCTGCTGGTGACTTTCAGAATTAAACGGATTCGCGCCCGAGCCGTCAAACTGGGTAAAAACCAGGTTGTTTGACGGCGTGGGCGCGCCGCAGCAGGGCATCACGCGGCCGAGCGCATCCATCACTAGGTTCTTATACAGCCAATGGCAGGCATGGGCGGAGGGCGCGGGCATCTCATCATCCGCGGGCGGCTCCCAAGGTTCATCGTAGGCCGCGCGGATACGCTCTTCCGCGAGCGGCTGCTGGAAGGCGCGTCCGCTCGCGCGCAGCGCCCGCCACGGCGTCCAGTTCAAACGAATAACCCGCGGCTTCGCGGCGGCGGGTCGAATCCCGGGATCGTCCCAGGCGACGTCGAACGGCTCGACCACCCGGAACTGATCCACCCCAAGGCGGCGGGCCATCCTCAGCGCTTCCGGGATTTCATGGACATTGTGGCGGAAGGCGAGAAAATTCCAGGAAAGCACCGGCGTGTCGCGGCGTAAGCGGCGGCGGGCCTCAACCAGTTTGCGGATGTTTTCAAGGACAAGGTCAAGGCGGCCGTTGCGCCGGAAACGTTCGTAAACGGATTGGGTCGCGCCGTCGATCGAGAGCACCATGAAATCGAGGCCCGATTCGACAAGAGCTTCCGCGTCGCACTGGCGCACGGAGAGGCTGGTGGAAAGCATTGCGTGACCGCCGTAGCTCTTGGCGATACGGATGAGCGAGGGCGTGTTCCGATTCAGCAGCGGCTCGCCATAATCGCAGAAATAGACCGCCACGGCGGCGGGGCCGAAACGCTCCATGAGCGCGCGAAACCGGGGCTCGGCAAGCGTGCCATTCGGCCAGAGAAAGCGTTCCGGCGCGCCCGGGCTCGAGGAATGAACGCACCCTGGACAGCCCAACTGGCATACGTTCGACGGATCCACCACCAGGCCCACCGGATTGGCGGCAAGCCGCGAATGGCGCGCCTCGAACTGGTATTTCGCAAGCAGGATATTGAGCGACTTGATAGTGAGCAGCCGGGCCGGGGTTTCGCCGTGCCGTCCGCGCAGCAGTTCGAAAAGAGCGCTCTTGGCCGGCTGTAACTTCCCGATTGCACGGCGGCACGAGGTCTCGCCGCGGAGCGCGGCATCGAGAGTCCGCAGGAGTTCAAACGCCGTATTCCCACGAAACAGCGGGACGAGCGGCAGGCGGTCGAGCAGAGCGTACAGCATCGAAGCACGGGCCGCGCGCCAGGGCCATCGCGGGCATGCGGCCGGCGGAAAACAGGCGGCTGTTTCCACGATACCGCACCGCGATCGCGGCTGGATTCCGCCAATCTAGGAGACTGGATTCATTCCCGCTCTCCACGTATACTTGGCTTAAGTTGGTCACACGCCGGCACTTGCGGCTTTGGCCGCCTTACTGGCGATAATCAGGAGTTTTTTATGCGTAAATCTTATGTCTTCGGCTTTCCCATCGCCGCCATCCTCCTCTCCCTCGCGCTGGCGGCGGGTTGCGCGCGCAAGGAACCCGCGGTGGAAATCGAGAGGTCACAGTTGGCGATGTTCAAGGCGGTTACGGCTCCCGCCATACTCCCGGCCGATAGCATGGAGGGAAAGCAAATTGCCCTCGGGCGGATGCTCTACTTTGAACCGCGCCTTTCGCTCAACCAGCAGATTTCCTGCAACACCTGCCACCAACTGACTCGCTACGGCGTGGATAGCGAGCCCACCTCCCCAGGGCATAAGGGTCAGCGCGGAACGCGGAACTCTCCGACGGTCTTCAACGCGGGGTTCCATTTCGTCCAGTTCTGGGACGGCCGCGCGAAGGATCTGGCGGAACAGGCCAAGGGGCCCGTGTTGAACCCGGTGGAGATGGCCATGCCATCGGAAGCGCACGTGCTGCGCGTGCTCAATAGCATACCCGCTTATCCCGCATTGTTCCGCGACGCCTTTCCCGGAGAGAAGAATCCGCTGACCTACGACAACGTAGCGAAAGCGATCGCGGTATTTGAGGACAGACTGGTGACCCCCGCGCCCTGGGACCGCTTTCTGAAGGGAGACCGCGATGCACTCGACCACAAGGCCAAGGCGGGCTTTCTCGCCTTTCTGGACGCCGGGTGCCAGGCTTGCCATTCCGGCCGTCTGCTCGGCGGCAGCCTCTACCAGAAACTGGGCGTCGTGGAACCCTATCCGGATGAAAGCGACCCGGGACGTTACGAAGTCACCGGGGACGAAGCCGACCGCATGTTCTTCAAGGTGCCGACGCTGCGAAACATCGAGAAAACCGCGCCTTACTACCACGATGGTTCGGTCGCCACACTCGAGGAAGCGGTCCGGCTGATGGGGAAGCATCAGCTCGGGAAGGAACTGAGCGCGGACCAGATCGACCTGATTGTCTACTGGATGAAATCGCTCACCGGCGAAATTTCGGAAGAATACATCCGCGAGCCTGAGCTTCCGGAGAGTTCTCCCTCGACGCCGAAGCCGGTCCTCGGAGAATAGTACCGGCCGCAAGCACGGCATCCGCTATTTTGGCGGGGCTGGTTTTTCCGCCGCGAAGGCAAGGTCCTGATAATCGAAACTGAAATCGGCGAGATCCGAAATGGCGCGCATCCGGAAGCCCGCCACGCCGCCGTCTATTTCGTGCGTGAAGAGCACGTAGGCGTCGGGGATGGTGGGGTCCAGCCAGCGGACGACGAAGGTATCGAGGTTAAAGTGCTCCAGCCGGCCCCGCATGGCCGGGGTGCCGAGAAAGCGCATGTGGAGGGCGTTATCCCGCAGCTCGATCGCGGCCTTGCCGTACCAGGGGTCGCGATACGTGCGGGCGTAGCGGGCAAGCGGCAGGGACGGTTGCGTGTTCGGAAGGCGCGCGGCGAACGCTCTTTCCTCCTTTTCGTTTGCCTCTCGGCGGGTTTTGGCGGCGCTCGCGGCATAGGCCGCGATCCAATCGGTTGGCGGCAGCCCCAGATAATCATCGAGGATGTGATAGCCGATCGATTGAAAAGCGCCGCCTTCCTCCTGGTTGGTAAGCACGATAATGCCAAGATTCTCCGAAGGGACCATCAGCGTGAGGCTCACCATGCCGGTCAGGCCGCCAGTGTGCGTAACAAGCTCGCGGCCCGCGTAGTCGCGGAGCGCCCAGCCCAATCCGTAGGCGGAAAAATTCGGTTTTGTCGCTTTCAGCGCCGGGTTCGGTTCGGTGATCGGAACGGGGATCTGCGCGCTCCACATCTCCCTGGCCTGCTTCGCGGAAAAGAGCGTGGCGCCGCTCGGGAGCTTGCCGCCCGCCAATTGCAAGGCGAGCCACTTTGCAAGGTCCGTGACATTCGACTTGATGCCCGCGGCGGCCGCCCACACGATGTCGGCCGTAGGCGGAACGGGCTTGAGAGTTCCGGCAAGACGCCAGCCTTTCGAATGGGGCGAGGCGACGTTCATCGTGGCCAGGTCGAGACTCTCGCTGGTAATCCGTGTTTCCGTCATCTCCAGCGGCGTCAGAATGCGTTCACGAACGAACTCTTCCCACGGCTTCCCGGTCACCGCGGCCACCACCTGGCCCGCCACCACAAAGCATAAGTTGTTATAGGCATAACGGCTCCGAAAGCTTGTTGCGAGCGGAAGGTGACGCGCGGCAAGGACGACATCCTCCCGGCTGTGGGTGGTGTCGGGCCAGTAAAGCAAGTCACCCGCTCCGAGCCCCAAACCCGTGCGATGGCTGAGAAGGTCGCGCAGAGTTACCTCCCGGGTCACGTACCCATCGGCCAATTGGAATTGAGGCAAATATTTACGGACCGGGTCGTCCCACGATACGCGGCCTTCATCCACCAGGATGGCTATCGCGGCGGCGGTGAACGCCTTCGTATTCGAGGCGATGCCGAACAGTGTATGGGCGTCCACATCTCCAGGGCGGGCCAGGCTGCGCACGCCGTAGCCTTTGGCAAACACCAGCCGGCCATCCTGGACAATACCGACGGCGATACCTGGAACGTCAAACTGCCGCCGCGCCCGGGCGACCCAGGCGTCAAGATCGGCGGGCTGCGCGCCAGTCAGCGAGACGAAGAGGACGGCAATTGTAAGAACACGAAAGAATGCCCGCACGCAGCCAGCGTAACGGAATCGCGGCAATCGAGGAAAGGGATTCGCCTGGGGATCGTTCATTCTTCCGCCTCGCCGCTCTCGATGCCGGATTGCGCCAAACGATAACGGAAGGCGTTCCGGGTAAGCCCGAGAAGACGCGCCGCCTGGCTCTTATTGCCTTTCGAACGCCGCATCGCTTCCGCGATGAGCCATTTTTCGTAGTCGTCAAGAGTCATTCCTGGCGGCAGAAAGAGATCTTCCCGGGCGGCCGGCCGCCGGTGGATGTCGTCGATGCGGATATCCTCCGGCTTCAATGTGTTGCCGTGAGAAAGCACCACGGCGCGCTCTATGACGTTTTCGAGTTCTCGCACATTCCCCGGCCAGTAATGCGATTTCAGCAGTTCGAGCACCTCATCGCCCAGGCCCTCGATCCGCCTCGCGGATTCCTTCGCATACTTCGCGAGGAAATACTCGGCCAGGTAGGGGATATCCTCCTTCCGTTTACGCAATGGAGGGATGTTGATGGGCACCACGTTGAGGCGGTAGAACAAATCTTCTCGAAACGTGCCCTGTTCCAGCGCCACGCGAAGGTCCTGGTTCGTCGCGGCGATCACCCGGACGTCGATGGCGATGGTCTTGTTGCTGCCGAGGCGTTCGAACTCGCGCTCCTGCAGAATGCGCAACAATTTCACCTGCACGCCGGGCGTAACGTCACCGATCTCGTCGAGAAATACCGTCCCGGTGTTCGCGTCCTCGAACTTCCCGGGTTTCGCGGCGGCGGCTCCGGTGAAAGCGCCTTTCTCGTAGCCGAAGAGTTCGCTCTCCATGAGATTTTCGGGAATCGCCGTGCAGTTGATCTTGACGAAGGGACGTTCGCGGCGTGGCGAGTGGAAATGGATGGCCCGGGCGATCAGATCCTTGCCGACGCCGCTCTCGCCGGCGATCAGCACCGTGGATTTTGCCTGGGCCACCCGCATCACCAGTTGAAACACTTCCTGCATCGCCGCGCCGCGCCCGACGATGTGGTCGAGATCGTAGCGCTTGCCGAGTTCCTCCCGCAGCTTGCGGTTTTCGTCGCGAAGAGCGCGCATTTCGAGAGCCCGCTCGACGACGCTGGTAAGGTGATCCAGCGAAAACGGCTTAGTGAGAAAATCGCCCGCTCCCTTGCGCATCGCCTCAACGGCGGATTCGACGGTGCCGTAGGCGGTCATCAGGATCACCGGGCTGACGGAATTGGTGAGACGAACCCGGGAGAGAAACTCGATGCCGTCCATGCCCGGCAGGCGCAAATCGGTAAGCACCAGATCCGCGCGGTCAATGGAGCCGAGGGCCTCCTCGGCCGAAGCCGCTACCACCACTTCGAACCCCAGGCCGCGGAGATGCAGTTCGAGCGCGCGCCTCAATTTCTCTTCGTCTTCAACCAGCAGAATTCGGGTGGCCATTACGACTCCAGGGGCAGCAGCACACGAAAGGTGCTTCCGCTGCCCAGTTCACTTTCGACAAGAATCTTACCGCCGTGCAGATCCACTATCCGGGAGACGACGGAAAGGCCAAGGCCCGTGCCGGTGGCCTTTGTCGTAAAGAACGGATTGAAGATGTTGTCAATATCTTCCTTGGGGACGCCGGCCCCCCTGTCGATAACGGCGACCTCCGCGAAGCCGTCCGCGATCTTCGTGCGGACGGTAATCACGCACCCCTCCCCGCTGGCCTGCGCCGCGTTCATGAGCAGGTTAAAAAAGACACGCTCCATCAGCGTGGAATCCATCCGCACGGGCGGAATATCCGGCAGGTAATTGGTGTAGATGGCGCAGGGAATCGCGGGGCGGGCCTGCTTGACGAGAGCGATGGCGCGATCCACGACAACGGTTAAATCCTCGCGCGCGGCGCTCAAGGCCGTGGGGCTCGCGAACTGCAGGAACTTGGTGATGATCTGGTTAGCACGATCAACCTCGCTGCGGATGTTGGCGGACATCTCCTGAGCGATCTCATTATCGGCGGGAACGACTCTCGCGAGCAGGTCCGCCGAACTATGGATGGCCCCCAGCGGATTGCGAATTTCGTGCGCGAGGCCGGCGGTCAACTGCCCCAGGGCGGCCAGCCGCTCACCCCTGCGCACCTCGCCTTCCGCCCTCCGCAGACTGGCGTTCGCATCCGCCAGCAGCCGCGCCGTTTCCAGGTTTCGCCGGGCCTCAAGACGCAACTCCTCGGAAAGCGTATAGACCAGAAAGCCGCTGAAAACCAGAAAGACAGAGCGCAGGCTCAGTTCCTCGAAGTCCCTCTCGAACATTACATAGACGTCCCAATCAAGGAACAGCAGAAACGAGGCATAGGCGCCCACCGAAAGGGCGGTAAAGATAGCCGTGCCAAGCCAGCCTAGCGTGGTGGCGGCGGAAACCACCGGCAAGAGCAGAATGAGGTAATGGCTGCTGGTGACGCCGCCGGTGTAGCCGATAAGCATGTAACTCAAGACAAGCTTCAGCGTGATGGAGACCACGTTCCCCCACGCCGTGTTGAGAGTTTTCACGCGGGGCTGGACGACTTGAAAAATGGCGAGCGCCATCAGAAACATGCGTTCGGCTGGGTTGCGCAGCGGGCTCACCCAGTGAAGCGTGGCGAACAGCAGAAGCCAGAGCAGATCCACGGGACGGATCCACCGGAATAGGCTCCAGCGCTGGCTGATCTGCATCCGGATTCCTCAATGTTGCAAGTAGCTTGGCCTGGCCGTCCAAGCCGGGCGCGCCATGGCGGCAAAGCCGCCCGGAGCGTATTGTCCCGATCACATTGTATTGTGCCAAAATGGTGAACGCGGTCAGCGTAATGAATAATCTCGAGAACATCCAGCCGGAAAACGATGTGATGGAGGCCGCAATCTCCGAAACCTCGTTCGGCGACATCCTGGAAGCCTTTGAAGAAAGCCACTCCGCCGTGCAGGCGGGCGCGACGGTGAAGGGCAAAGTGGTGGCCCTGCTTGAAACCCGCGCGCTGGTGGATATCGGACAGAAAAGCGAGGGAGTGCTGGATCTCGGCAGCCTTACGCGTGAAGCGCCGAAAGTTGGCGATGAAATCACCGTGACCGTCTCCGGACGGACCGACGATGGAGCGCTTGCGCTTTCGATCGGAGAGGTTGCGGCGCCAAAGGACTGGTCCGCCATCGAGGCTGCCTTCGCCGAGGGCAAGACCATTACCGGCACGGTAACGGGCCAGGTGAAAGGCGGCCTTACCGTCGATATCGGCTCGCGCGCCTTCATGCCGGCTTCGCGCAGCGGCACGCGTGATATTTCGGACCTGCATACATTGCTGGGCAAAGAGGTTCAGTGCCGGATCATCAAGCTCGATATCGAGAAGGAAGACGTGGTGGTGGACCGCCGCGTGGTGCTCGAAGAAGAGTTGAAGAAGGTGCGCGCGGAGTTGTTCGACCGGGTCGAATTGGATTCGATCATCGAGGGAACCGTGCGCAGCATCATGGAATACGGCGCGTTCGTCGACATCGGCGGCGTGGACGGTTTGCTTCACGTCACGGAGATCTCCTACGGCAAGGTAGCGAAGCCCGCCGAGGTGCTCAAGACCGGCGAGAAGATCTCCGTCAAGGTGATCAAGAAAGATCCCAAGAACAACAAGATTTCCCTGAGCCTCAAGCAGACGCAGGCCGACCCATGGAGCGCCGTCGCCGAAAAATACGCCAAGGAGGCCCGCGTGAAGGGCGTCGTGGCGCGGCTGGCCGAATTCGGGGCTTTTGTCGAACTGGAGCCGGGCGTCGAGGGGCTCATTCATTTGAGCGAGATGTCCTGGTCAAAGAAGATCCATAAGCCCTCCGACATCCTGAAGGTTGGCGATGTGGTGGAAGCCGTGGTGCTTGAAGTAAAGCCGGGGCAGCGCCGCATCGCGCTCGGGCTCAAACAGGCTCTTGGCGACCCGTGGGCGGAGGTTCCAAACAAGTACCCGGTGGGTTCGGTTGTCGAGGGAACCATCACCAACCTGGCTAAGTTCGGAGCCTTCGTGGAGCTTGAGGAGGGCGTCGAGGCGATGATCCACATCGGCGACCTGGCCTCGGAGAAACGAATCGAACACCCGCGGGAAGTGGTCGAGAGCGGAGAAACCGTGCGCGCGCAGGTGCTCTCCGTGGAGCCGGATAAACGGCGGATTCGCCTTGGCATGCGCCAGCTTATCCCGACGCCCGCCGACGAGTTCGTGAAGGAACACAAGGTCGGCGACACGGTGACCGGGCGGGTCGTGGAGATTCGCGGACAGAAAGCCAAGGTGGAACTAGGCGAACGCATCCATGCGCGCTGCGCGCTCCCTGGCGCCAAGGAGAAGAGCGATAGCGCCCGAAGCGGGCAAGGCCAGATCAGCATCCAGGATTTGGGCGCGCAACTGGCAAACCGCTGGAAGCAGGGCGGCAGCCTGGCCGATGAAAAGAAGCAGGGCGGTATCCGGATCGGGCAGGTTTCCCGGTTTGTGATTACGGCGCTCGACGCGGAAAAGAAATCGATCGACCTCGAAGTCGT
>CAZXBZ010000114.1:0-9666 GCA_964639135.1 uncultured Solibacteraceae bacterium
TGCATAGGAACTTTCTACTTTGCTCTCTTAGGAACTTCTCACGTTGCTCCGACATCGTTGCCGGGGACGGCCATGGGCTCCTCACGATTTTGCTACAATCGAGGTTTCGAATTTTGTCCGGAGGAAAACGCTTGCCGACCGCAACCAAGAAGAAAGAAACCAAAGTGGAGAAAGTGAAAGAGAACCTCTACCAGGCGGAATACGTCGGAAGCGGCACCTTCATCATCACCAAACCCAAACGGAACCCGGCGAAGCTGAGCCGTGTCCGCGCGCGGAACCGCCGGCGCGGCATGCGCAAATAGCCTGCCTTCGGTTCGTCACCGGGCATTCCCTCTCCGTACGGATGAAAAGAGCGGCTTCGCGAAAGCCGCTCTTTTCGCCTTCAGGCCATCGCGCGCGGCGCGCGGCCGCTACATTACCGGCCCGATTCTCCAGGGCACGAATTCCCGGTGCCCGAATTGTTCGGCCTTCGTCCGGCGTCCGCTCGCAACCTCCAGCACGAAGTCAAGAATCTCCCGCCCCACATCCTCGATGGTTGCCTCGCCGTCCATGATCCGCCCGGCATTGATATCCATGTTGTCGCTCATGCGCTGGAACATGGGTGTATTGGTGGCGATCTTGATCACGGGCGTCACCGGGTTCCCGATCGCGCTGCCGCGGCCGGTGGTGAAGGCGATCAGGTTCACGCCGCCCGCCGTGAGGCCGGTGAGCGACACGGGGTCGTAGCCCGGCGTGTTCATGAAGACCAGGCCCGGCGAGGTGACCCGTTCCGCGTACTCCACCACTTGCATCAGGGGCGTCGTGCCGCTTTTCGCCACCGCGCCAAGGCTTTTTTCAAGAATGGTGGTAAGCCCGCCCTCCTTGTTTCCGGGCGCGGGGTTGTCGTCGAAGCTGGCGCTGAAGCGGTTGAGATAAGCCTTGTATTCCCGGATGCACGAGAGGAGTTTCTCCGCGGTGGCGCGGTTGCGAGCGCGGCGCACCAGAAGATGCTCCGCGCCGAAGATCTCGGGCGTCTCGGCCAGCACGGCCGATGCGCCAATCGCGGCCAGCAAATCGCTGCAATGGCCGAGGGCGGGGTTTGCCGTGATGCCCGAAAACGAGTCCGACCCTCCACAGTTCAACCCCAGGACGATCTTCGTGGCGGGCAGTGTCTGGCGGCGCATGCCTTCGATGCGCGCGAAATGTTCCTTTACGGCGGCGACCCCGGCGGCGACCGTGGCCCGCGTCCCTCCGGAGGCTTGCACGGTGGCGGCCGTGATGTGCTCCGTGCGGAGCGTGCCCGGCGGCAGATAGGCGTCGATCTGGTTGACTTCGCAGCCGAGCCCCAGCAGAAGCGCGCCGGCGACATTCGGGTGATGGAGCACTCCCGAGATGGTGCGGTGCAATTGCTCGGTATCCGGCCCGATGCTGTGGCCGCAACCCTCGCCGTGCGTGAACGCCACGACGCCGTCCACATTCGGGGGCAGATCTTCCGGCGCGAACGAGGCGGCGATCAGATCCGCGGCATGCGAGGCGCAATTGCTCGCGGAGACGATTGCCACGTAGTTTCGTGTTCCCATCCGGCCGTCCGAACGCAAATAAGCATTCACCGAGGGGATCGTTTCAGCCAGCGCGGGGCCGGCGGGTTCCCCGGCGGGGAACTCATACTCCATGGCGAACTCTTCGAACGCCAGGTTGTGCGTGTGTACGTGGCCGCCCGGTGCAATCGCCGTCTTCGCGCGGCCGATCACCTCCGCATAGCGCCGCACGACCTCGCCCGCGCCAATGGGCGCGATCGCCACTTTGTGTCCGGCCGGGATCTCCGCGGCCGCTTGCATCTCACGGCCGCCGATCGCGATGGCTTGCCCCTTGGCTAGCGGCACCCGCGCGATCGCGACGTTATCGCGCGGATTGAGAAGGATCACCGCGTTCGCCGCGGTCGCCGGTGGCTGAATTGCAACCAGGTCGCTGTTCATACCGAAAACACCTTTCCTGCGAGCTTCCACATGATTCTCTCGCGTTCGCTCGCGCGGGGCCAGCCGGCCCGAGACGCCGCGCCGCGAGGAACCGCGGTCCGCGAACGGCCGTGAGCCGCGGTTCCCTTACAATAGAAGGATTCCATGCAAGTTGTACACGCGGGTAAAGAACAATTGATGCTGCTGGAGCTCGATCTCGACTTCCTTGAGAATGTCGCCCGGCAGGCCGGCTTCGCTTGTGAACTGCGGGAGGAACGCCGCTATGTGGTGATGGAGCTTTCCGCGCTCGACAGGCCGGCTCCGCTGCTCTTGTTTGATGCCGCAAGCCCCACCAATACCGGCTGGTTCTCGCGATGCCAGTTCTATATCGACGGAACGAATGGCAAGGTGATGCAAACGCCGCTGGTGGTCGCGAACCGGCGCACCGGCGATGGCGAGGTCGATCCGATGGCGATCTCCGTGCAGATTATCAAGGAGTTGCCGGTGGATTACAAGCTGCCGGGGCAGACACAGGTGACCGAACAGACGGTCTACGCGCTGGTCTTCAATTTTCTTCTAAGCGTGGTGAACAACGGAGTGGGTATCTGCGGAGGTCAGGTTGTGGAGCCTCTTTCGGTTTGAACTCTCGCGGGGCGATGTGAGCTGGCGTTTCTGACTGTTGCCAGTCTCCGTTGTCGTCTTGCCCGGCAATAAAAAAGCCCGTGTTCTTCACACGGGCCTTTTTCAAAATCGTGCGGTGACCGCCGGGCGGAGGCATGCTCGGCCAGGTCACGGGCGCGGAGGGGATTGCTCCGTCCTGATGCCGCTTAGGCGACTTGCCGCGCCAGCGCGGGTTCGGCTTCCGTAACGTCCGGTGTCGGCGTGTATTCGAAGAGGTAGTTCAGAGCGTCGAAGGAATCCTGATAATCGCGCGGGTTGAGATCGATGATGAATTCCGAGGGAATATCGAAATACTCGGCTACGTCATCATGGCTCCACACCAGGCCCTCGTCCGATTTGGTGAGGCAAACCAGCACCGGAGTATCGAGCACGCGCTTCGCCATGTCGAGGATGGTTTGGGCTTCCGTGAAGCTGTCAGGATCGTCGGAGGGCACGAGCAGAATCATTGCGTCCGTGCCCTCGCGACCGACTTCCCAGTTCGTTCCGAAGTGGCTGGCGGCGGAAATGCTCCGAAGCTCCACTTCGACGTCCGGGGTGATGAAAGCGCCGAATTCCACGCCATGGGGCGTATCGTTCTCAATGATCTCGTCGGAGCAGCGGTAATCCACTTCGACGATCGGCGTCATCGAGAGAGTGTTGAGAAAAGTGGTCTTGCCGCTGCCATTGGGCCCCACCACCAGGATGTTTACTCTCTGCTTTGAGTTCGTCATTGCCTTCTTGCCTCCGTTTACCGCCCGTCCCGTTCGGCGTTTGCCTGTGCGGTCCGGGTATGACCCAAGGTAACCGGCTAGCGGCCCTCATCCATAGGCGAAATAATCACGAAGTCACGGGAGTACGCGGACTGGAGTTCTAGTCTTCACCGCCATAGTACCTGAGCTACATGACTGATTATAAATGAGTTAATCGAGAATGAACCGATAGAACCAAAGCGCGGCGGAAATGGAAGGATTCTCGAGGGCGGAAAATTCTGGCGTCGCCGGCGTACCATAGTACTCCCTCCGCTTGGCATGACGTCCGAAGCTTTCAGGAGGCGGGCCGGGCCGCGGGAGGCGCCGCGATGCCCGGTTGCGCGAGGACTGTCCGATACTGAAGCTTATGGCTTTTGTCAGCATCGAAGAAGCGATTCAGGAGTATCGGGCCGGCCGGCAGGTGGTGATTGTCGACGACGCGGATCGTGAAAACGAAGGCGATATCACCTGCGCCGCCGAAATGGTGAACCCGTCCATCATCAACTTCATGGCGACGCACGGCCGCGGGCTGATCTGCCTCGCGCTTACCGAGGAACGCTGCGACCAGTTGGAGCTGCCGCTGATTCCGCCGCGCCACAGTACGCGCTTCGGTACGGCGTTTTGCGAATCGGTCGATGCAACCCACGGGGTAACCACCGGTATTTCGGCCGCCGAGCGCGCGCACACCGTGCAAGTGGCCATTGATCCGAATTCAAAGCCGTCGGATCTGTCGCGCCCCGGCCACATGTTCCCCCTGCGCGCGCGCAATGGCGGGGTGCTGGTGCGGGCGGGGCAAACCGAGGCGAGCGTGGATCTGGCCCGGCTGGCCGGCCTCAAGCCCGCGGCCGTGATCTGCGAAATCATGAATGAAGACGGCACGATGGCACGCCGTCCGGAACTGCTCGCGTTCTGCGAAAAGCATCATTTGAAGATGATTTCCGTGGCGGACCTGATTCGCTACCGTTTGGAGCATGAGAGCATCGTCAGGCGCTTTGCCGCCGGTAAAGTGGAGACTCCGTACGGGAAATTCCAGATGATCGCCTACCGTTCGCTGGTAAATGGAGAGGTGCATCTGGCGCTGATTCGGGGCGATGTGGACCGGCATGAGAATGTGCTGGTGCGGATGCACAGCCGAAATGTGTTCGGGGACCTGCTCCGCTCGCCGGCGAACGACACGCACCAGCTTCTTCATGGCGCGATGGCCCGAATCGCGGAGGAGGGGATGGGGGTGGTGGTCTACCTGCACCATACGGGTCTCGGCTTCCGGCTTGGATCGCACGGGAGCGAATTCGGGAACTCCGGCCTCGCGGAGATTCAGCCCATCGAGCACGGCCGCATGTGGACCGAAGGAAATCGAGAAACAGGCCCCTTGCAATACGAGAACGGCATCGGCGCGCAGATTCTGCGGGATCTCGGTCTTTCCACCATCCGTCTGATGACCAATACTCCCCGCACGGTGGTGGCGCTCGAGGCCTTTGGCATAAGAATCACTGAACTGGTTCGGATCCCGATCACGCAATCAGTGAATAAGTGAGAACGATTTCGTTCGTTCCGCCGTACTTTCAACATGGAGGATCTCTCCCGGATGAGGCTAACTTTGCGCTTGAGGCGGACACGGACGCCAAACTTCTCCAAAATCGGCACCCTGGCCCTTGCCGCCTTCGCATGCGCGGCCACCGCGTTTGGCGCCGATGCGAGACTGCTGTCGCTGCTCCCCGCGAAGGCGGAGGGGGTGGCGGGAGTAAACGTGAGGGCCGTACTCAATTCGGGCCTCGCCGCGGAACTGATGAAGCCCCACGCGGATGGAGAGCGGGATGGGCTTGCCGAGTTGAGCGCGATGACGGGGCTGGATCTCAAACGAGACATCGATGAAGCGATCTTTGCCGGGTATAACGCACCGGGTGCGTCCGGTTCTCCGAAGCCCAGCGGTAACCGCGGGGTCGGCTTCATTACGGGAACGTTCAATGCTTCCCAGATTGGAAGCGCCGTCCTGTCAAAGGGCGGCGGCCAGCAGGCTTATAAGAGTTACACGCTGTACAAACCGGCGTCCGGCGCGGATAAGGCTGGCGCGGATAAGGATAAAGATGACGGGGTTCTGACTTTTCTCGATGGCGGAACCATGGTGGTGGGCAATGCCGCCGATGTGAAGCAGGTACTCGATAACGCGCAAGGCCAGCTCCCGGCAAGCATTCGCAATCGTGCCCAGGAAGTGAGCGGCCGTTACGATATTTGGCTGGTAAGCGCCGCTCCTCCGGCGAGAATGGCGAATTCCCTCACCGGCGACGATAGCGAAGCTTCGAATCCGGCTGGCGCCCTGGCGGGAGATTTCTTCAAGAAAGTAGAATCCACGCAAGGCGGGATCAAGTTCGGCCCCACCGTCAGTGTCGGTCTTGAAGTGATTTCAACATCTCCCGAGGATGCCACGGCGCTGATGAACGTACTCGAATTTTTTAAGTCCATGGTGTCCGCGCAACCGGCGAAAGAAGGGCAGTCCGGTCCGCCCCCGGGCTTGGCCGGCATGCTGAACGCGGTGCGGATGCGTACGGAGGCAAAAACGCTCTTCCTCACGATGGAGGTGCCGGAAGCGGATGTGATTCACTTCGTGCGTAACGCGCGGCAGCGCGCGCCGAAACCGAAAACGGAGACGAGCGAGGAAATCGTGGTCATTCAGTAGCCGCGCCGCAAGGCGGCTCAACCGGTCTTTGACGCCTCGCGGAGGATTTTGCGCATCCGTAGTACGTCGGTGGAATCGCGGGAGAAGTAATCCCATTCGTCCATTCCGCCGGCGATAATCAGCATTCCCCGTCCGCTCTCGGGGAGATTCTCGGGCGCTTGCGGGTCGAAGCGCAGTGCCCGGGACGCGGCGGCATCAAGGGCGGCCCGGGTGGTGCGCTCCCCCGCCGTAATGACTTCCATGGCGATCGCGCCCGGTTCGAGTTCAATCTCGAGGATCACATCGAAGCCGCTCTTATCCCGGTAGGCGTGGCGCACGGCATTCACCAGGGCTTCGGTAAGGCAGAGTTCCACCATGTCCGCGTCGCTGGGGTTTACCCGAAGCTGAAACAGCAGGCCGCGGATCATCGTGGCGGCCACGACGGCGTCTTCCACGTTGCTATCCATCGTCAGGCGGAAGCACCTCGGTTTCATGACGGTCTATCCCTCCTGTCCCGTCCCTGCCCATCGGCGCTCATGCACCCGGCGGGCGGCGTTGGCGATCTTTCGCGCGGGCGGTTCTCCGTGCTCTCCAAATTTGACCCACTCCCCGTCACACCAACTGGACGCCGCCCATTTCGTGAAGACGGCCAGGGACTCGCGGACGGCTTCTTCCATCTCCAGGCCAGCAGCGCCGCTGGAGATATCGCCGGCGTTTTCAAACCCGAGACGCGCGGCAATGGCGGCGCCCCCCAGATCCTCCAGGGGAAGGCATACGGGCCGCCCTGGAACGGCGGCGCGTACGGGCCACAAGCGCACCGCGCCCGGGCGGATATCCGCGGTGATCGCCGCGCCGTGAAGCCGCGAAAGCACGCCGCGCAAGGCCGGCGCTCCTCGCCAGCATTCGTCCGCCTTTCGCAGACGTTTATGCGCTCTGGCCGCCGCCTCGAAATCGAGCTTATCACTCGCGGCGGCGCGTTCCGCCTCGAGCTCCTCCCGGAGTGATGCGCCGCCGCTTGTCAGAAAGCGAAGAAAGGCTTCGGACTCCCGCAGGTAGCGCGCGTCGCTTACGGCGGCCTGGCACGGGCGGAGGCAAAGCTTCATTTCCCCGTAGATACAGCCGGGGTGGTCTGGAGAAGGGAAGAGGTCTTCCTCGCAGCGCCGCAGCAGGAAGAGATCGAGCGCGCGGCCCGCGAATTCCTCGGCTTCCGAGCGATGAAGAAACGGGCCGAAGGTGGCCCGCAAATCCGCCACTTGCCGGGTCACCACGACGCGCGGGAAGCGGTTCGCCGTGAGCAGCCGTATATACGACGGGAAGCGCAGGCGGAGCATCCGGCGGTAGTGGCCGGGAAAGTGCGCGCGCGCTTGCTCGAGCAGCACCAGATTTGCTTCGAGAGCGGAGCCGGACGGCCAATAGGCGACGCCGCTGGCCAGCCCGCGGAGACTCAAGGAACGCGTGGCTTTTCCGGCCGGGCGGAGCACCCGCTTCAGGCGGCGGCGCAGGTTTACGGAGCGCCCCAGATAGGGCTGCTGCCCGTGCCCCAAATGAAGCAGAAAGACGGCGGCCTGTTCCGGGAGGGTGGCAAGGTAGGCGTCCAGCTCCGCGTCCTGAAGCGGCAGTTGAGCGCGGACTGGATCGGGTGAGAACACGTACTTTAGAAAAGCCTCCGATAGGCGGAAGCTGGCATCGGAGCGAACAGGGAGACGCGGAGATTCTCCGCAACGTGTTCCGGCTGGCGCATTCCGGCGACCGCGCTCACCACGCACGGCGCGCTTCTGGCGAACTGGAGAGCGCGCTGGGCATCCGTTTCGGCCTCGGGGAAGAGCTGTTTTGTCAGCCCCGGCAAGCCTCGCGTGAGCCGCGATTGCAGGAGGGGAGCGCTGGCTATCACGTGGATTCCCATATCGGCTACTATGTCCAGAATACTTCTTGGAGGTTCTCCGTTTACCCTCTGGCTGGCGACCGTGAAGGCTTCCACCATGCCGAGATTAAACGGCGCCTGGATGAATCGGAAGTGGTGATGGTTGCCCGCGATCTCTCGCGCGACGCCGGTGAGTTCCGCCAATTGCAGTCCGGGATCCGCCGGATTGCGCCGGCGGAAACCATCCCAGGTTGCAACGCCGTAGGCTTGCACCCAGCCTTTGTCCGCGCATAGCTCCATCGCTTCGAACGCCTGGCGCACGCGTTCGAGGAACACGCCGCGCCCGGTCTCCGCAAGCTGCGTTTCGGGATTGCTCAGATAGCAGACGTCCAGCGAATCGAAACCGAGGGCTTCCCGGCTGCGCGCCACCTGATCGAGCAGGAACCCAGGATGCAAGGAATGGGCGCCGGATGCGGTATCTTCGCCCGGCGCGCCGGATGCCGCCGCTCCAGGCGCGGGATAGCCGGATTTGGCGCACACGATGAATTCTTCCCGCCGGGCCTCTCCGTCGCGGATCAGGCCCCGAAGCGCCGCGCCGAGAATGGGTTCGCCATGTGGAGAATGGGGATTGCCGGCCACGTCGAAGAGGTTGATACCACCGCGGAAGGCATCCACGACAGCCTTGGAGCCGCCGGAGCCCGCTTCTTCGTCCGTCCCGCCGGGGGAACAGCCTAAGCCGATGCTCGAAAGGCGCCACCCGTTGGCTTCGCGGTAGAAGCCATTGCCGCTCGCGGTTGTGAACCGCCGGGCAAAAGCGCGGCTGCCTTCGGCGGTGGCCCGGCCTGGATGCATGTCTCCGATTTTACTGGACGGCCCGGAATGAGCCGGTGACGCCAGTCGCTTCCCCGCGAGGGCGGGCGGAAATCCGACGGGAACCTCCGGGGTACTGTTAGTTCTTTTTGTGTGCCACCGCGGCCCGAGGACAGCAGGCCGTACCAGCGGTGGCATCAACATCAATACGCGTCACTTATTCATTAGGCAAAAGATTTTGTACGCCGTACCAGAGCCGGCCTGATGCCTTGCGGAGCCTCGCGGTACGTTGCCTACCTATTTTCGCCAAGACTTTTTCCCACCCCGCTGGGACGATGGACTTACCGGCAAATAACCGGCGGAGGCATGAAAGATGCGAAAGAGCGTGAAAGATATGACGCAGCGGGAACTGGCCTCGGCACTTCCCACGCGCCTTCTGGTAATGGTATTGGGTGTCGCCTTCCTCTTTGCGCTGGCCGCCAACCTGGCTGTATTCACCGTTGCGAAGGGCATGTCCGCGCCGTGGCTCGCGGCGACGCTGCTTGTGGTGCTGGTCTCTCCCGTTGGAATCTCGCGGATGTTCTCCTGGACCCTTGCGCCGGCCAGGGAACGTCAGCGCCGCCGCCGCGGCATGATGCGTGAATCCCTGGCGGCGATTGCGTTTGGCCATGGCGACTACGAAGTCTGAGCGCTAGCGGCAGGCGGCTTTATGAATTCCGCCGTTGTGCCGCCACGCTGACCTTGGGGCGGCGAGGCTCCGCGCGCCGAGAGTGTTCAGGTCCCGAACATGCGCGACTGGAGCCCCCGCTCCATTTTTATTTCACGGTGGCTCCAGCCAGACAGTTTGCTGGATTGCGCCATAGCTTGATGCGGCGGGTTTAGCAGGTTGCTCTGGAGAACCGGCGCGTGATCTGGCCCGATGGCATGACCAGCAGCCGCTCTTGCACCTGACCTGCTCCCCGAAAACTGAGCCAGCCTAAACTTGAAAAAACAAGGAAA
>CAZXBZ010000115.1:0-9561 GCA_964639135.1 uncultured Solibacteraceae bacterium
CAAGCGCACCCGCGGCGCCCGTGGCGGTACCAGCCGCCGCGCCTGCTCCAGTTGCGCCAGCCCCAATCGCGCCGTCCGCGGATGCCGGCCTCGCGCCGGTGGCTCCGGCCGAAGTGGCCAAGGTGCGCGTGGAGGCGATGGGCACCATGCGGCAGAAAATCGCCGAGCACATGGTGCTCTCGAAGCACACCTCGGCGCACGTCACCACGGTCCATCGCGTGGATATGACGAAGATCGCCAAGATGCGCCACGCGCGGAAGAATGCCGTAAAAGAACGTTACGGCTTCTCTCTCACCTTCCTGCCCTTTATCACCCGCGCGGCGGCCGAAGCGCTCCGGGCTTTCCCGATTGTGAATGCGTCGATTCAGGGCACGAGCGTGCTCTATCACAGCGAGGTGAATATCGGAATCGCCGTGGCGCTCGACAACGGGCTCATCGTGCCCGTGATTAAGAATGCGGATGAAAGGAACGTGCTCGGGCTGCAGCGCTCGATCGCCGACCTGGCGAACCGCGCCCGTTCGAAGCAGCTCAAGCCCGACGAAGTGCAAGGCGGCACGTTCAGCATCACCAACTTCGGCAGCTACGGCAGCCTGTTCGCCACGCCGGTCATCAACCAGCCGCAGGTGGCGATCCTGGGCGTGGGCGCCGTGGAGAAGCAGGTGGTTGTGATCGATGACGCCATCGCGATTCGCGACATGGCATATCTCGCGCTCACCTTCGACCATCGGCTCATCGACGGCGCGCTCGCGGATCAGTTCTGCCAGCGGGTAAAGGCGGTGCTCGAGAACTGGAGCGAAGAAGTTCTTTAAGCGGAGCTTCTCTCCACCGTTCGTAAAGAATAACCCTGGAGCCGCGCACCGGTTCCGGGGTTTTTCGTTTTCGGGAGGACGGTACGCGTGATGCGCGCTCCAGCGCCGCCCCGTGACGCTTGTTAACTTACGGCGCCCGCCCGATATCGCTGGGGTATCTTGGAACCAGATGCAACGTCGCGCGTTCCTCACCGCTCTGGCCGCCGCCACCGCGCCGGCGCAGCCGCCCCCTGCATTCCCGCCTTTGCTAAGCGGGTTGCGAGCGGAACACCCTCGCCTGCTGCTGACAGGCGCATCGTTCGACGCCGCCCGCGAAAGCATCGCCACCGATGAATGGGCCGCGGCATTCCTATTCAAACTCCGCCGGTACGGCGAGGAATTGCTGCAACAGGGCCTGGTGAAATACGAGCTCATCGGGCCGCGCCTGCTCACCCAGAGCCGCCGCTGCGTGGAGCGCGCGTATGTCTTCAGCGCTCTCGCGCGGCTCGACCCCTCCGGCGGGCGCTGGCTCGACGGTTTGCGCGCGAACATCGGGACCGCCGCGCGCTTTCCCGATTGGAACCCCTCGCACTTTCTCGACACCGCCGAGATGACTCATGCCTTCGCCATCGCTTACGATTGGGCGTTCGATCTGCTCCCGGAAGACGATAAGGCGCGGATCCTCGATTCCGTCATCGCGAAGGGGCTGAAGCCCGCGATTTCCGCGGCGTATCGAGGCGGAAAGAACGGGGAGATGGCCGGCTGGGCGGTGCGCCGTAATAACTGGAACCAGGTCTGTAACGGCGGCATGATCCTCGGGGCGCTCACGATAGCGGAGCGAGATCCGGCGCTGGCGGAAGAAGTGCTGGGTTATGCGATCCGCTCCCTTCCCGCGGCGATGCGGAGCTTCGCGCCGGATGGCGGCTGGTTCGAAGGCATCGCCTATTGGGCCTACACGATGCGTTACACGGTGCCGTTTCTTGCCGCGCTCGATACAGCTCTCGGGCGCTCGTTCGGTCTCGACGAATTCCCCGGCTTTTCGCAAACAGGGGATTTCTATCTGCATGGCGTGGGTCCGACGAACCTCTACTTCAACTTCGCGGACGAGGCACGGCAGAGCGCTCGCGGCTTCCCCTGGCTCCACTGGATGGCCCGGCGCTTCGAGCATCCCGCGTGGCACTGGGCGGCGGAGAACGGCGAGACCGGCGCTCACCCCCTGAGCCTGCTGTGGCGTTCCGGCGAGCCGCGCACCCCCGCCCAGTTGCGCACGCCGAGGGAGGCGGTTTTTCTGGGGATGAACGCCGCCATGATGCGCTCCTCCTGGGACGATCCGCTGGCGGCCTACGCCGGCTTCTATGCGGGCCACAACGGAGCCGATCATTCACATCTGGAGATGGGCTCGTTTGTTTTCGACGCTCTTGGGGAGCGCTGGGTGGAGGAACTGGGCGGAGACGATTATGATCTGCCGGATTATTTCGGTGCGCGGCGCTGGGATTATTACCGCCTCAATAGCCAGGGGCAGAATGTGATGCTCTTCGACGGCCATAACCAGAGCATGAAGGCCGCCGGGCGCATTACCTCGTCGGGAGCCGGGAACGGCGGCGCGCACGCAATCGCCGACCTCAGCGAAGGGTACGCCTACCAAGCCACGCGGGTGCGCCGCGGTGTTCGCCTGAACCGCCAAAGCCACCAGTTGCTGGTCCAGGATGAGTTCGAGTTGAAGGCTCCGGCGGTCTACCAGTGGCAGATTCATACGATGGCGCAAGTCAGGACCGATATCGACCGGGCGCAGCTTATCATCGGCGACAAGACAGTTGAAATCCGGGTGCTTTCCCGGCTGCCGGTGGATTATATTGCCGAGGAGGCCCGCCCCGCGACGCTCCAGCGCGGCAACGGCAAAACCGAGAGCACGAACGACAATTACCGGAAGCTCGTGATTCGCACCCGCGACAAAACGCAACGCGGAACGGTGGCGGTGCTGCTCCAGCCGCTGTTCAATCCCAACGCGCCGCGCGGCGCGGGTTTCGTGAAGCCGCTGGATGCGTGGGATTAGGCGAGGCGCCGTTTGATTTCCTCCCGCGCGTGATTTCGTACAAAATGAACAGGAGCGGTGCCGGCTCGAACGCGCGCGCGCCGGTTCGCCGAGTTTGATTGTCTCTTCTTGAACGCAAATGAAGATTTCAAAAGGCCTGATTACCGCGGCGGGGGAGCCGCGCCGCCGCATCCCGCTGCAGACCCTGGTGGATTCGGATGGGGTTCCACGCACGGTGCTCTCCATGCTGGTGGGTGAAGTGCTCGGCAGCGGGACGGAGCAGGTGCTGGTGATTGTGCCGCCCGGCGAGGAGGCCGTTTACGCCAAGGCGGTGAATGGTTTCGGGGATTCGGTGCGCTTTGCCCCGCAGGAAGGGCCGCCCGGCTACGCGCAAGCCATTTTGTGCGGCCGCCGCTTCCTCGGCGAGGAGCCGTTTCTGCATCTTGTCAGCGACCATGTGTACGTTCGCGGAAGGGAAGGGAACGTGGCGCGGCGGGTGGTGGCGCTCGCGAGTGAAGAGGATTGTTGCGTCTCCGCGGTCCAGCCGACTCACGAGAGCGGCATCGGCAGGTTCGGGGTGGTGGGAGGGCGTCCGCTCGCGGGCCGGCGTTTCGTCTATGAAGCCGACACCGTGATCGAGAAGCCCACGCCTACCGTGGCGGAAGAACGGCTGGGGGTCGCGGGCCTGCGGGCCGGATACTATCTGGCGTTTTTCGGCATTCACGTGTTTACACCGGAATTTCTGGAGGCGCTGGAACGCCGGAACACCGCGGAGCCGGCCGGCTCTGGCGTCGGGGCGGTTTCCGAGGCACTGGCGGAAGTGGCGAGGCAATCGCGCTACCTCGCGCTGCAAACCGACGGGCGGCGCTACGATTTGGGCCCCAAATATGGGCTGCTGCGTTCGCAACTGGCGCTCACGCTGAACGGTCCGGATCGCGAGGAATTGCTGGCCAATCTGGTGGATTTGCTTTCGGCCCCGACGGCGCCCCGCGGGGGAGCGGACGGTGAGTAAGCTCGTTCGCGTCATCACCGCCGCGGATGAAGCGCTTCGCAACGAAGCGCTATCACGGCTGTGCGGCGCCGCCGGGGCCGGTGAATTGCTCGCGGAGTGCCGGGCGCTCGATGAATTCCGGTTGCGGAGCGAGAACCTCTACGAACGGGTGCGCGCGCAGTTTTTTCTTTCCGCGATCCACCGCTACCACCTTTCCCCACTCCTTGAAACTGCCCGCGGCGCGGCCATCCCCTTCGACGGGGTAGCCTATCTGCTTGGCCGGCGCTTTGAGGAAGCCATCCGCTGCTTCCAGCGCGCCCAAGCCTCGCACGGCCCTTCGGAATCGATCTCGAGCGCGCTGGCGGCCGCGTATCACGGGCTTGGCTTCGAGACCCTGGCGGCTCAAGTCCGGCGCAGCGTGCGGCAGGTCCGGGGGAATCGCTGGATGTTCCGGATGGGCCATCCGCTCGATCATCCCTTAACCATCCGGGCGGAGTTGCTGGAAGCGCAAGCCGGCGGATACCCCATCCTGAGGGAAGCCACTCCGGTGCGGATGGACCTGAGCCACAGCGGCTGGAGCGACATCTTCTTCCTGGGGATGGACTATCCCGAGGGCGCGCGCGTTCTCAATGTCTCGATCGATCTCGGAATCCGCCGGACTCCCGGCGCTGGGGCAAGCTCCGCGACGCCCAAGCCGCCCATCGAGACGTTTCTGCGCGTGATCGATGAGCCCGTTCTGCGCCTTGTGAGCGTGGATCTGAAGGCGCAGGCGGATCTCACGCGGATCGACGATGTATTTGATTTCGGCCGGGATTATCTTGGTCTGTTGAAGGCCGCCGTGATCGCCTCCGGGCTGATTCCGGCGGGACTCGAGGGCTGCGGCCTTCCTCTCGCGCCGCTGCTCGCCAGGCTATGCGGCAAGCCCGGCCATGGGCTGGAGATCGTCTCCAGCGTGAACGATATTCCGCGCGGCTCCCGGCTCGCGGTATCCACCAATTTGCTGGCGAGCTTGACCGCGCTCTCGATGAGAGCCACCGGACAGATCGCGTCGCTCACGGGCGGGCTGGCGGAGAACGAACGGCGCCTGATCGCGGCGCGCGCGATTCTGGGCGAATGGCTCGGCGGCTCGGGCGGCGGCTGGCAGGATTCCGGAGGTGTCTGGCCGGGCATCAAGCTGATTGAAGGACGCCTCGCGGAGCCGGGGGATACGGAATTCGGCGTCAGCCGCGGGACGCTTCTGCCCCGGCACCATGTATTTAGCGAGGAAGAAATTCCGGCCGCCGCGCGAGAGCGCTTGCGGGAGAGCCTGGTTCTGGTCCACGGCGGCATGGCGCAGGATGTGGGCCCCATCCTCGAGATGGTTACCGAGCGCTACCTCTTGCGGAGCGAACGCGAATGGCAAGCGCGGCGGGAGGCGCACGGCTTGCTCGACGCCATCCTGGCCGCTTTTCGGGCAGGTGAAATCCGTGAGATAGGCGGCCTGACAAATGCGAATTTCGAGGGCCCGATTCGTACCATCATCCCGTGGGCGGGCAATCGCTACACCGATCTATTGATCGAAACGGTCCGGCGCCGCTTTGGCGGAGGTTTTTGGGGCTTCTGGATGCTCGGCGGCATGTCCGGCGGAGGCATGGGCTTCGTCTTCGACCCCAAGGTAAAAGCGGAAGCGAGCGCCGCTCTTGGAGAGATCATGGGCTCGGCCAAGCATCAGCTTGAGAGCGGCCTGCCGTTCGCCATGGAGCCGGTGGTGTACGACTTCACGATCAACGAGCGCGGTACGAATGCCGAACTCCTCACCGGGGACCAGGCGCTGCTGCCCGCCGGCTACTATACGCTTCGGGTGCCGGCTTTGCTGCGGAAGCCGTTGAGCGTGCTGACGCCCGGCGAGCGCCGCGGGCTCGAAGTGTTCGGCAAGGCAACGCGCACGCGGCCCTCCATGACGCCGGTGGCCGCCTCGCTGCTCGAACATCTGCTGCCGCACGAAGACGAAGGCGAACGGTCCGGGAAGGACGCTCTCGCGAAACTGCTCACTTTGCTCGCCTTCGACGAGGCACAGCATGAATCCGTGCGCGCGGCGTTGCGCCAGGGGCGTCTGGGGCTCGCACAGAACAGCCTGCCCGCGGCATGGCGCTTCGAGGATGTCGACGCCGAAGAGATCGTGGACGCGAGGCGGCCGCTGCCGCCGGAAGCGCGCGCGTTAGGGGAGGAGGCCTTGAGGGGCGGCGCGGTAGCGGCGCTCACGCTCGCCGGCGGCGCGGGCACGCGCTGGACGGGCGGCGCGGGCGTGGTGAAGGCAATCCATCCGTTCCTCCGGATGGCGGGCGCCTGGCGCACTTTCCTCGAGATCCAGCTCGCCCGTGACGCCCGGAGCGCGGAGCAATTCGGCATGACGCCGCCGCACGTGGTGAGCACAAGCTATCTCACTCACCATCCCATCCGCCGCGCGCTCGAGGAATCGGCGAACTACGGCTACCCCGGACCGCTCTATCTTTCCGAGGGACGCAGCGTGGGGCTGCGCATGGTGCCCATGGTGCGGGATCTGCGCTTTCTCTGGGAGCAGACGCCCCAGCAAACGCTCGACGAGCAGAGGCAGAAAGTGCGCGACAGCGCGCGCGCGGCGCTCGTGCAATGGGCCGCGTCGAGCGGTGAAGGCTCGGACTACAGGGACAACCTGCCGGCCCAATGCCTTCACCCTGTTGGCCATTGGTATGAATTTCCGAACATGCTCTTGAACGGAGTTCTGCGACGGCTCCTTACAGAACACCCCGCCGTGCGCCATATTCAATTGCTGAATATAGACACCCTGGGGGCCAATCTCGATCCGGAACTGCTGGGCGCGCACATCCGTTCCGGCGCGGCCATCACCGTCGAGGTGATCGCGCGCTCCATCGACGATCGCGGCGGCGGGCTGGCGAAAATCAACGGACGCATACGGCTGGTGGAGGGCATGGCGCTGCCCGAGGAAAGCATTGAATACCGGCTTTCCTACTACAACTCTGGAACCATGTGGATGGATATCGACCAGGTGCTCGCGGTGTTCGGTCTCGATCGCGCCACCCTCGGCGATCCTGGGCGGGTGAGCCGCGCCGTGCGGGAAACGGCGGCGAGGACGCCCACTTACATCACCATCAAGGACGTAAAGAAACGCTGGGGACGCGGCCAGGAAGATATTTTCCCGGTTTCACAGTATGAAAAGATCTGGGGGGACATGACGGCGCTGCCCGGCCTCAAGACGCAATTCGTGGCCGTGCCTCGAAAGCGTGGGCAGCAATTAAAACAAGTGAGCCAGCTCGATGGCTGGCTCCGCGACGGCTCGGCGGCTTACGTGGAGTCACTCTGCAAGTGGTGAGAGAGCTTCCGTAAGAGACGCCGGCCGGGGGATTCCGGCGGATAACGGGATAACGAGAGAGACGGGAGCCGGGTCCGCGGCTTCGTTATGGCGGCCCGGCTCCTTTGTGCTACGGCGCGGTGACGGCCGGTTTCTTGTGGCCGAGCTTCGCGTCCAGAAATTCCCGGAGCGCCACGGCATTGTTGTGTTCCGTGTCGTGCGAACTGTAGAGCAGCGTAATTTTGCCGCTTTTCGCCGCGTCGAGAATCGGCTGCCATACCTCGGGGCGCTGGTCCAGTTCCGCGAAATATCTCCGCTGGAATTCAGGCCATTTCACGGGATCGTGCGAAAACCATTTGCGCAACTCCGTGCTGGGGCCGCATTCTTTCTGCCAGGCGTCGATTTCGAGCTCAGTTTTACGGATGCCGCGAGGCCAAAGCCTTTCGATTAGAAAGCGCTTTCCGTCGCCGGCTCCGCTCTCGTCATAGACCCGCTTCAACTGAATCATGGAATCCTCCTATTCCGTTTTTTGCTTCGCGCGCGGTTCATAGGTGCCCGCGAGGGAACGGAACGAAACGGCCAGGCGGTTCCAGCAGTTGATCGCGATAATCGCCATCGTCAGATCAACCAGCTCGGCTTCGTTGAAGTGTTCCCGCACCGCGTTGTAAACTTCCTCGGGCGCCCTATCCACGCTAATCAGCGTGACCGCGTCGGTCCAGGCCAGCGCGGCCCGCTCGCGCGGTGTAAAGAACGGCGCTTCGTGCCAGACGTTCACGGCATAGAGGCGCTGTTCCGTCTCCCCGTTCACACGAGCGTCCTTGCTGTGCATATCCACGCAGTAGGCGCACCCGTTGAGCGTGGAAGCCCGAAACTTCACCAGTTCGAGCGTCGTTTCGTCCAGGCTCGATTGCCTGACGTAGTTTTCCACCCCCAGCACTGCGTGGATAGCGGCTGGCGCCACCTTCGAGTAGTCGATTCTTGGCGCCTCCGGCACGGTAATCTTGCTCATTATTCCTCATTCCTCCTGCCTATTATCAATACGCGATCGCGCGCATTCGGGCAATGGCCATGAGTTCCAGCACGAACCCACTTGAACGATCTCCAGCCGGGAAGGACTGTTTCGCGGATCGTGATTTTCGTGAAGATAATGCCCGCCCGAAAGCTGCGCGCCGAAAGGCCTTTCGGTATGATGACCATGACCGCGACGGCGATTAGCCGCGAGCGAGGCAGCTTTAACCGCGTCCTAATCCCGGAAGCCGCGGATCTTCACTAAGCGAAGCTTACGGCCAAATCCCAAATGCGTACCTTCATTATCTTTCTTCTTTTCTCCGTGGCCGCGATGGGCGGCGATCTCTTTCAGGATGACTTCTCGCGATTTCCGCCCGGCTGGCTCAGCATGCCGGTGGGGCAACTGAATGGCGCGATTCAGGAATATCATTACCTCCCGCATCGCGGAGTCTCAACGACGCCGTGGGCGAATGCCATGGTGCATGACGATTCCTGGATCACTTCCGACGAGGATGGCGTTCCCTACGTCGAGCAACAATTCCCGGCGGATAAGAGCCGTCATGATTGGTTCCTTCCCCTCTTCGTTACCGGTGACCCCGCCTGGCATTCTTATACCGTGGAATTGCGGGTGAAGCCCCTGAGTACGAAAGATCTCGCGGGGATAGCCTTCCGGTACGAGACCAACCGCCATTTCTATGTTTTCGGCCTGCGCGATGGCAAGGAGGCGGTCATCCGGCTGCGCCTGCCGATCGACGAAAAGTTTCACACCGGTGACTGGAAAGAGGTTGCCGTTGCCCCCTTCTCCTATGACACGAAGCGTTACTACACGCTGAAGGTGGAGAATGACGGTCCGCGCATGCGGGCATTTGTTGACGGCAAGCTGATTTTCGACGTATCCGATTCGACGATCACCTCCGGCCGCATTGGCCTTACGGCGAACACGCCCGCGCGCTTCCAGCAAGTGCGGGTAACGGCGTCCGATACCGTCATCGCCTCCATCAACAACACCATCAAGAACCGTGAAGCTGAATTAGCCCGTCTTCGCGAGTCAAACCCCAAGCCGAAGCTATGGAAGAAGTTTGATACCCCCGGCTATGGCACGGGCCGCAACGTCCGCTTCGGAGATCTCGATGGGGACGGCCAAGTGGATATGCTCTTCGGACAGAATATCCGCCGCGTGCGGGACGACGCTTTTGACCAGATCTCATGCCTCACCGCGGTGACGCTTGACGGGAAAATCCTCTGGCAAAAAGGCCGCCCGGATGCCCGCAACGGGCTTTTAACCAACGATACGCCGTTCCAGATCCACGACATCGATGGCGATGGCCAGAACGAAATCGTGCTGGTTCGAGACTTCCAGTTGCAAATTCTCGACGGCAAAACGGGCGAACTCAAGAAGCGCGTGTTCATGCCG
>CAZXBZ010000116.1:0-9449 GCA_964639135.1 uncultured Solibacteraceae bacterium
CAGGCAGATCATGGCACGCTTCGAAACCTGAACCGCGAAAAGATCGACCACGAGCAGCGGCTTGTCGTGCTTCACCTTGCTCAGCATCTGGCAGACAAAGCGGATCATGTCTCCGACAGTGACCTGCTCCTGAGCAATTTCGTACACCGGGCGGGTTTTCGCTCTTTCCACCACGGCCTGGAGAGCCTTCACGAGATCCAGCAGTTCGACCTCGACACCGGGGTCTTCCTCGAGCAGGGCGAACTGCTCAATCTGCGGATTGCTCCAGACGTTCTCCTCGATCAGCCGCTTCTGCTTGAGCATTTCCGCCGCGGTTTTGAAGCGCTCGTGCTCGAGCAGCCTGTGAACCAGTTCCTCGCGAGGGTCCTCGTCATCCTCGCCGCTCTTGAGAGCGGGATCCCTCGGAAGGAGCATCCGGCTCTTAATATGAATCAGGGTGGCGGCCATGTAGACGAACTCGGCGCTCAACTCGATATCGAGGGCGGCCGCCTCTTCCATGAAATGTATGTACTGCTGAGTGATTTCAAATATCGGAATGTCGTATATATCGATTTGCTGCTTGCGGATCAAATCGAGCAGCAGATCCAGCGGACCCTCGTAGCGCTCAAGCTGGACACTCCACGGAAAGGGCACGAATTCCACGATAGCACGGGGCTTGGCCGGCAACGCAGCGCCGTGCCGGAAGGAGACGGAGGGAAAGCGCCCGATGCTACAATAAAAACTCGATGAGGACCGCCGCTGGGGCTGGGCACACTGGATATCCCGTGAGGAATGAAGCAGTTGCGCGGCACGCGCGCCGCGTCCGCGTAAGCGGACTTGCAACGGATTCCGCGGACCATCCAGATCCTTCACGCCGGCCAGTATCGCTAACCGCGAAAGTGAACCGCACACATGACTGAACAGCAGAGAATTGCCAGACCGCTATCGGAAGTGGATCCAGAGGTTTTGGAGGCGATCCAGCAGGAAACCGAACGTCAAAACAACAACATCGAGCTGATCGCAAGCGAAAATTTCACCTCCGAAGCCGTGATGGAGGCGACCTCGAGCGTTTTTACAAATAAATACGCCGAGGGCTACCCTGGACGCCGCTATTATGGCGGCTGCGAATATACGGACGTCGTGGAGAACCTCGCGATCGAGCGGGCCAGGAAGCTGTTCAAGGCGGAATACGCCAATGTGCAGCCGCATTCGGGGTCGCAGGCGAACCAGGCGGCCTACGCGGCGGTGCTGAACCCCGGCGACACGATTCTGGGCATGCGGCTCGACCACGGCGGACACCTCACGCACGGCCACCCGCTGAATTTCTCCGGGAAGCTGTATCACGTCGCGGCGTACGGCGTGGAGAAGGAATCCGAGCGCATCGATTACGCCGAACTCGCGCGCCTCGCGGAAGAACACAAGCCCAAACTGATCATCGCGGGCGGCAGCGCCTATTCGCGGATCATCGATTTCGCGCGATTTCGAGAAGTCGCCGACGCCGTGGGAGCGATTCTGCTTGTGGACATGGCGCACTTCTCCGGACTGGTGGCGGCGGGTCTCTATCCAAACCCTTGTGAGTACGCGGACATCGTGACCACGACAACGCACAAGACGCTGAGGGGGCCGCGCGCCGGCCTGATTCTTGCCAGGGAGAAGTACGCAAAGGACATCAATCGCTCGGTTTTCCCCGGCGCTCAGGGCGGGCCGCTGGTACACGTCATCGCGGCCAAGGCGGTGTGCTTCCTGGAGGCGCTGCAGCCGGAATTCGTGGAATACCAGAAACATGTGGTGAGCAACGCGCAAACTCTGGCGGCGGGGATGGCCGAGCAGGGCTTCCGCGTGGTTTCAGGCGGTACGGACAGCCATCTACTGCTGGTGGACGTCTTCAGCCAGCAAATCCGCGGGAAAGAGGCCGAAGAAGCGCTGGACCGCGCGCGGATCACGGTAAACAAGAATGCGATTCCATTCGACCAGAACCCGCCCCTCAACCCAAGCGGTATCCGGCTGGGCTCGCCGGCGGTGACGACGCGCGGCTTCCGCGAGCCGGAGATGCGCGAACTGGCGGGCTGCATCGCCGCGGCGCTTCATGGCCGGGAGAGTGAAAGCGAACTGGAAGCGGTGCGCCGCCGGGTGAAGGCCCTTACGGAAAAGCATCCTCTCTATTCCTGGCGCATGGCGCATGCCTGAACGTAATTGCCCCGCATACGCCACGAGCCGTCCGTAGGAGGAAATTGCCGGTGCGTATCGTTTTTGATGCTAGGCACATTCGCAACTTCGGCATCGGCACCTACATACGCAACCTGCTGCGGGCGCTATTCGAAGCCGATCCGGCCAACGAATACGTGCTGATCGGCTACCGCGAATCACGGGCGGACCTGCGGGCTCTCGCGAAGCTCTCAAGCCGCGTGAGCGTAACCTATTTCGAAGGGCGGGACGATACCTGGCAAGACCATCTCGCCTTCCCCTATTTCCTCCGTGAGCATCAGGCCGATGTCTACCACGTGCCCATCGCCTGGGCGCCCTTCATGATGCCGAAACCGTACGTGGTGACGGTACACGATATCGGCTTTCTGCTGTTCCCCGAAAAGAAGGACTGGCGCAAACAGTTGCGCGAGCGGCTGATCGGCCGCGGATTGCGGCGGGCCAGCAAGGTGATCGCCGTCTCCGGCGCCACGCAGCGGGACGTGCAGCACCTGTTCAACATCCCGCCCGAACGTTTACGGCTGATCTACGACGCGCCGGATCCGGCGCTCTTTCCGGAGCGCTCCGACGACCAGGCCGCGGAGCCGGACCGCATGACACACCGGAAGGCGCTGCTCGAGCGATTCCAGATCGATTCGCCGTTCCTCCTCTATGCCGGCAGCGTGCGCCCCCAAAAGAACGTACCCCGCCTCATCGAGGCATTCTCCGTCCTGCGGTCCGAACTGGCGAAGCATCCGCATTACCGCCGCTTGAAGCTGCTGATCATCGGGGATGAAATTTCAAAGAATCCCGCGGTGCGCCTCGCGGTGCTGCATTCCCGGCTCGAGGACTCGGTTCGCTTCCTCGGATTCGTGTCAGACGATACGCTGCGTGTGTTCTTCGAGGCGGCGGAGGCTTTTGTCTTCCCTTCCCTCTACGAGGGTTTTGGACTGGCGCCGCTCGAAGCCATGATGGCGCGGACCCCGGTGGTGGCCTCGAACGTAAGCGCGCTGCCCGAAGTATTGGGCGATGCGGCCTATCTTGTGAATCCGGAGAATGTGTTCGAGATCTCACGAGGCATCCATGACGTGCTGCTCGACGCGGAACTTCGTACCACCCTCATTCAGAAGGGCTTGCTCCAAGCTCGCAAGTATAGCTGGGCGGAATCGGCGAAACAGGTCGCGGAAGTGTATCGAGAAGTCGCCGAGCGAAAGTCCTAACAGGACGCGTGAGAAGCGGCAACACCGCCTCTACTCCGCATCGCGCTGACGCTAGCGGGGAAATGCCAGCCTCAGCGGGCGCATTCGCCGGATGGTTAACGACACGACGCCAACGAGAGAATGGCTGGCTTGTCCGCTCTCCCCGCGATCCGGAGATGGCGCACCGGTTGCCGTCGCGCTTGCGCGCGCTTCTCCTTCAGGACGCAGAACCCTCCAGTAGCTCCCGGATGTGACCACGCGCGCCAGGCTGGCGATATCCCCTTGGAGACCGGGCGGCAACGGGCTCATCGCGATGACAACCAGGTCGTTGTGAAGAAAAAGCGGTGTCAGGGCGGGGTCGTGAGCCAGCCTTGCGGCGCACAAGGCGCAGTCATGGGGAGTTTCAGCACGTGGCAGCGGAAGGTATTTCGGCGGGTGAAGAAAGACGGGCAGCGGGTAGCCCCGGCCAATCAAGCCTTCCATGAGCGGTACCATCACGGTCGGTTCGCTCATCGAAACATCAGCCGCGCCGAAGTCCCCGGCGCCCGCCGGGGATCGGCCCCGAGCCGCGACCTCCGCCAGGCCGGCGATATCGAGCGAGAGAGCATCGAGCAGGCGATCCGCCATCACGGGCTGAAGACCGCGCTTGCCCAGAAGGATGTGGTGCATGTGGGGTTGTGAAATGCCAGCGAGCCGCGCCAATCCACTCACGGTGAATTGGCCATTTGAAATCCGTGCCCTCGCTTCATCGAGGAGGGTATCTAGCAGTTGTTCGAAATTCAAATCAAACCTGGTACGGCCTATTTCGCGGTGAAATAGATATGCCGTACAGAACCCAAGATGGCAAATTTAGAACACGAGGCGTGCCGCGCCGGCACTCGCAAGTACTCCCACAAGTAATTGAGCAAAGGAACCTTACACGGTGTCTAGTACGAATTACCGGGATAGTGCCAATTCGGTACGGAAACAATTGTTACAAAACGGAGGGCATCCGGTAGGATCTGGGAAGAATCGATGGGGTCACTCGCGTCCCAGCGAATCAGCGATAGCAGAAAGTAAGGCAAGAGTTGAACTTATGGAATGGAATCGATCGGAGACGATTGCCCTCGCAAAACATTCCTGTACGCTTTGCCATGGTATTGGATTGCGTCCAAGTTGGGGGCAAAGCTTTGCCCCTTGTAATTGCGTGTTGCGCGCAATTTTTCGCGCTTGTTACGTGCGTTTTCGCGACTGCTCCGATAAGCGGCAGTGCGTCACCCAGGTGAACTTGGAATATGTGACCGGAAGCGGCGGAGGCCCCGCCGTAATGTACGACCGGAAGTACGAGGAGTACGCGGCGGATTTTATCCTGATCGCAAAACGAACTCTGACTGAGGAGGAGTACCGCCTCTTCAAGTTCCACTACCTCCTGGGAGCGGATTGGAAGCTGTGCCGCGCGCGTCTGAAAATGGACCGGGGACGTTTCTTTCACGGCGTCTACCGTATACAGCAGAAGCTGGGCAGAGCCTTCCGGGAAACCGAGCCGTACGGTATTTTCCCGGTCTATGCGTATTTTGAAGAGGAACGGCGCGAGGCGCGACCCTTGGCGGAAATAACCCAAGACGACGGAAAGGGAGCGCGCCGCGAAGCGCCACGCATCGTATCGCGCGGGAAACCGGGAGAAACGCGGCCCGCGGGAAGCGGCAAGCATCCCTCCGCCAGGGGGAGGCAAGTTGCATAGCGAATGAAAGCCGGCCAGAAGCGCCCGCCATGGATGACCGGCCCCTGGGCTGGAATGCCATGGCGGGCGCTTCCCTTCCAGGTTCTCCCGAGACAATGCGAGAGCGCGCTAAGGCAAGACTCGCGGAACAATCACCCGCACGCCGGCTTCCCCGAGAGTGCTTGTGAGATCGTCCAGCATCCGCTGGTCCCGGTAGGTGCCCACAATCGCGCCGCCGGAGCCCGCGAAGTTCGAGGTGGCGCCAACGGCCCGCGAACGGCGGATCATCTCCATGTTTCCCTCGCTGATCCGGTAGATGGACGTCCTGAGATCGAAATTCTCGTTAATGAGGCGTCCAAGCAGTTCCTTGTCGCCCGCCAGCAGCGCCGCGCGCCCTTCGGCCGCGATCTCGGCCCATCGGCGCATGGCTCCGAGTACGGCCGGTTCTTTATTGATCCACCGGGCGCGCACGTTGTTATGGAAGACTTCCGTCCCTTCGCTGAGGCTGGTGCGGTAGGCAACATAGATGTTGGGGAGCAGCGCCGGATCCAGCGATTCGTAGATACCGAAGCCGTGCTTTTCCATGTGTTCACGGCTGAAATCCATGTAGACGACACCTTCGTAGACCTGGATCACGCGATCCTGCGGGCCAGCGCCCACGTTCAATTCGCGCGTTTCGGTTTCAAGGATTAGTTTCGCCTGGATCTCCGGAGAAATAGAAATTTCGTAAAACTCCATGAGGGCGCGCAGCGCGGCGGTAATAATGGCGCTCGATCCGCCAAGGCCAAGGCGCAGGGGGATGGTGGTTTCATACTCGATGGTGAAGTTCCGGTCGTGCAGCGGGTGGCCAACCTCCTTACAGTGCTCGATGAAGCGGACAATCAGCGCCTGAATGATCCGGATGCCCCCATAGTAGCCGCGCCAGCGGGTAATCTCATAGAGGTCGTCGAGATTCTCGAAGATCGGCATGTCCGCCTTGGAAGGGCGAATCTCCAGGCGCGCGCTTGGCCAAAGCACCACCCGCGCTCTGAAGTTCCGCACGATCAGCGAGATGGTCTTTCCAAAGTAGCCGTCGCTGGGGTTCCCCAGCAGACCGGCACGGGCGTATGCATAGGTTTCAATGGCGAAAGAATTCATAAAGAAGGCTCTGGCATACTGAATACCACATGCGCGCGGTGGTTCAACGTGTTTCGTCGGCAAGAGTAGAGGTGGATGCAAGCGTCACGGGCGCGATCGAGCGCGGCATCGTGCTGCTGCTCGGCGTGGAGCGTGGAGATAGCGAGAAAAACGCGGACGCCATGCTCGCGAAGGTTACCGGACTGCGTATTTTCCCGGACGAGGCAGGCAAGATGAATCTTTCGCTTCGCGACGCGGGCGGGGCGCTGCTGATCGTCTCCCAATTCACACTGCTTGGGGATTGCCGCAAGGGCCGGCGTCCCTCGTTCGACCAGGCCGCCGCGCCCGGCGAGGCACGCACGCTCTACGATTATTTCGTGCGGCGCGCGCGGGAGGAGGGCTTCACGGTGGGTACGGGCGTCTTCCAGGCGCACATGGAGCTGAGCCTCGTCAACGACGGGCCGGTGACGCTCATCGTGGAAACCTGAGCAGGCGCGAATTCGGCATGGGGGCCCCGTGGAGCCGGGTGCTTCCGCGCGGGACCGCGGCGCGACGGAGGTGGTGGCGGCTTCTACAACGCGTTTGCCGGATATCCGCGAATCCGGTACTCTAATACTGACTTATGAGCGCACTCAGCCGCATCGGCGTGGCGATTGAAGAAGAATTGCTCGCCCGCTTTGACGAGCACATTGCCGGCCAGGGCTATAAGAACCGCTCCGAAGCCTTCCGCGATCTGATCCGGGCCGATCTGACGCGCGCCGCCTCGCGGGACGACGACGAGATGGCCTATGGCTCACTGACCCTGCTTTACGACCATCACGTACCGCAATTGAGCGGCAAGCTCACCCAGATCCAGCACGATTCGGATAGCAAGGTGCTCTCCACAATGCACGTCCATGTCACACACCATCTTTGCCTGGAGGTCATCGTCCTGAGGGGCAAAGCGGGAGAGCTGCGGACGCTTGCCGGGGCGCTCGGCAGCCTTCGCGGCGTGCAGCATGCCACGCTCGACATCGCGAAGGCGGGAGATCTCGCATGATGCGCGCGGTGGCCGCGGAGCGAGGCGAGGAGTGCGGCGGGTGATTGTCGGCACGGGGGTAGATCTGGCGGAAGTAGACCGGATACGCGATTCCTTCGAGCGCTTCGGCGAACGCTTCCGGGATCGGATTTTCACACCGCTCGAAATCGCTTACTGCGAGAGCAAGGCCAACAAATACGAACGCTACGCCGCGCGGTTTGCCGCCAAGGAAGCCGGCATGAAAGCGATTGGCACGGGCATGCGCGGTGGCGTGCGGTGGCGCGATTTCGAAGTGGTGAATCTGCCTTCGGGGAGGCCGACGCTGCGCTTCCACGGCAAGGCCGCGGAATACGCGAACAGGCTTGGCGTATCGAACGTGGCGCTCTCCCTCACGCACACGAAAGACACCTCGCTCGCGCACGTAATTCTGGAATCCGCCGCATAGGCCGGACCCGGCACGATTCTCCGCAAGCGGACGCGTAACGCAAGGCGGCTTCGGGCTGGATTTTGCGAACAGCGGACCCGGCCACGCACCGGGAACCGCAAGCAGGCGATACCCGGTGCGTGTATACCGTAGTTCCTTAGTTCACAAGAAGCTGATCCCGGCTTGGCAGCGACGGAAACTTCGCGTGCGGTTCGGTCTGATACCAATAGACCACCGATGAGATATCATCCTGGAGCGGAAGATACTCTCCGGACCCGTCTGACTTCCAGCCGAGTGCCTGGATGGTGACCTTCAGATCTTTCTTGAACCGGATCGGGTCCGTTATATGCCAGCGATACAGGCCGAAACGCTGCTGCGAGGCGTAGAGCCCGTCGGGGCGGATCACCTGATGGAGCCCGGCATAAGCGGTGGAAAACTCCTGATACTGGCGCGTCGCGCGGTTCTCGAAATTATACGACCCGCAGAAATAATCCTCCGTGCCGGTTCCAGCGATGGTCGGGAACTCGGTATCTCCGTCCATGAAGAACTTGATCTCTCCCTCGCCCCACCAGCCGGTGTTGTGGACGCCCCAAGCCATGTAGGTGCCGACGTATTGGCCCGCGCCGCGAATGCCGTCAACCAGCGTATAGACCGACTTGTACGGCAGCGGATTCACGCGGCGGTACTGCGCGTGGAAATACGCGGCATCGGCGGGAACGTCCGTCAGCGTGTAATCGATCTGGTAGTAGAGCGTCATGTCCTTGGTGTCGATATTCTCCATCGTGATGCGCGCTTTCTTGCGGAAGGGCATCTGCCAGTAGGAGTTGAAGGCGCTGCCGGGGTTCACCGTGATGGCGAGGGAGTTCAGGTGGGCATACTGGCCCCAGCCCATTCCGAAGAAGTCGCCCACCGGAGCCTCGACGGAGGGTTCGGTTTCGTCATCCCAGTAGATGCGCAAGATCGACAAGCGCCAGTTGCCGGTAGGGGTCATCCAGATGTGCTGGATGGCGCCCGAACCTTCGATCGTGCCGAGCGTAAACGTCGTGCCGGCTTTGATGCGAACGCTGGGGCTGACTTTCCAGCCCTGTCCCAGACTGCGCGCCGCGTTCTTCCCGGTACCCTCCGTCGCCATGCCGGCGCGGCCCTTCTCACCCGTAAAGTTCTCCGGGCTAATGGATCGCGTTTCGGCGTTCGAAAGGCGGTAGAGGTTGTCCATGCCGGTGCCAAGTCCATTGAATGGCCGGTCCTGGGCCGAAGCTTGAGCCGGGGCGAGGCATATCGCGGCCACGGCGGAAGCTAAGAGGAACAAACGAAAAAACATAATTGAAGCTCCCGGTCAGTTTTTAACGAATAATCGAAGGGACGATTGTACCAAAGGCCGCCGTGCCTGAAACTGTTTTCGCTTTCCACGAGGTGTCCGGCGGCCATGTGCCCAAGGGAGCGCCGGCCCGTGACGCACCGCCGCCGCTCTGTTGGAGTGAAAGAAATGAGCGGCACACTCATTGAGCCGAATACGCCGCTCGATTATTCATGAGGGATGAGCGAATCCACGGTCTAGCGTTTGGCGGCCGCAACCGAATCCGCCGGTGAACTGTAGGACGCCGCCCGCAAGCCCTTGACTCCGCGTAATGCCACCTGGCCTTTACGGCTAAAATCGACGCTTTCGGTGAGGACGCGCATCGATTCCTGCGGTGCATGGAAGCCGGTGGAATTCTCCGCCTCGACGAAATCCAGGTAGAACTGCGCTTTCCGCTGGAAATCCCGGGCCGCGGCCAGTTCCGCATCCGTGGCGCCCGCTTCGCGCGCCGCCTTGATATCCGCGATCAATGCCAT
>CAZXBZ010000117.1:0-9425 GCA_964639135.1 uncultured Solibacteraceae bacterium
CCACCGCCGCGCCCGAGGATTGCATCAGCACCGTAAGCACCATGCCCGCGAGCACAATCAGCAGCCGCTCACTCCACGCCGAGGCCGGGAGCGCGGAGAAATCGACGTAGCCGCCAACGCCCTCCATGGCGGTTTGCAGATACCCGATGCCCACGAACATCAGGCCGAAGCCGGCCACCGCCGTCCCGAACGGCTTCCAGCGGCCGGATGCCAGAAGCCGCATGAACGCACCGGCCCCCGCAATCGGAAACGCGAAGGAATCCACGCCCACGTTCAGCCCGATCAGCGCCACCAGCCAGCCCGTGCTGGTGCTGCCGAGAGCCGCGCCCAGCACCACGCCCAGCGCCTGAGGAAAAGTGAGCAGGCCCGCGCTCACAAAGCCGATCATCGTCACCGTGGTGGCGCTTGACGCTTGAACCAGGGCCGTCGCCAGCGTCCCCGCCGCGAAAGCCCGAATGGGGTGCGCCGTGAAGCGGATGAGCGCCCGCCGCAGCGAATCGCCGGCAAACGAACGCAGCCCGTCGGTGAGCAGCGTCATTCCCAGCAGAAAGAGCCCCACGCCTCCCACGAGGCCCAGCAGTATCCCGGTCACACGTCAATCCGCCATGGCGATCTCATGATGCGTTCGAGCGACATCCTATCAAAGGGCGGCGCCGGCGGATCAGCCGTTCTTCACCAGCACGTCCAGCAGCCCGCGCAATTGTTGCGCGTTCGGCGCGCCCGTGAACTGGCGAATCCGGTTCCCCTTGCCATCGATGATGGCGGTGAGGGGAATGCCTCCCGAGGTATCGTATCCGCGCTGAGCGGCCGGTGAAGCGAGGGCGATTGGCAGCGTCAGTTCGTGATCGCGGATGTAGGGCGCCACCACCTTCCATCCGGTTTCGTCCACGGAGAGCGCGAGCATTTCCACGTTCTTCGCCGCGTATTCTTTGTGGAGTTGCTGCATCACGTCCAGGTAGCGCCTGCAGTGCGGACACCAGGTGGCCCAGAATACCAGCACGAGGTTCTTGCCCTTGTAGTCCTCCAAACGAAACCGGCGGCCGATCAGGGAAGCCGCCTCGAAAGGGGGCGCCTTCCGCGCGGCGGCGGCAAAGGCGGCCGGAGCGGCGGCGAGTATGGCGTTGGCCAGAAAAGCGCGTCGTTTGAAGCGGAAACCCATAGCTCAAGGGTAGCGCGGCCGCGCCCGCCCGTTCGTGGCCGCCGCCTCGAAGCCGGAATGCAAATCGCGCCGGCTGGCACGCCGGCTTCGCTGTATGATTGTAGAAACGCTTCCGCCTGAAATTTGAATTACGTTCCCACCGGGGATTTTTCATGCCCGCGCCGATATTCCATCCGCTGATTCTCGCCGTCCTGCTGGCCGCGCCCCCGTATCTGGCCGCATCCGACATGCCCCAGCCGGTATCGTCACAAACCGCGGCTGCTTCGAAGCCGGAATCGAATCCCAACCTCCTCCTTCCCGGCGAACAGGAAGCCGGCTGGAGATTGCTGTTCGACGGCCACGGCTTCGACGGCTGGCGCAACTTCCGCAAGGCCGGCGTAGTGGCGGATCGCTGGGCTGTTGAGGAAGGCTGCCTCCACCTTTATGGGCCGAATTCCAGCCGCAAGATCCGCGGCGATCTTATTACCACGGAATCTTTCGCCAATTTTGAATTCGCCTTCGAATGGCTTGCCGGGCCCGGCGTCAACAGCGGAGTGAAATATCTCATCGACGAGTATTTCGCTCCCAGCAAGGGGCCGGTGTCGTTTGAATACCAGCTCATGGTGGAAGAGGATCCCGCGAAGCCGAAACGCAAACCGATCCATGGCGCCGGCGCGCTGTATGACATGATCCCTCCCAACGGCGGAGTGCTGCGTCCCGCGGGCATGTTCAACGATAGCCGCATTGTTGTTCGCGGGATGCACGTGGAGCATTGGCTGAACGGGGTAAAAGTGCTCGAGTTCAACCGTGCCTCCGCCCCATTCCGCGAACTGGTCGCCAAAAGCAAATTCCGGCAATGGCCCGGTTTCGGATTGAATGCGAGCGGCCACATCGGCTTGCAGGATCACGGCGGAGAGATCTGGTTCCGCCGCCTCCGCGTCAGGCTTCTCCCGGCGTCTCCGCCCGAAGCGTCCAGCGCCGCGGCGGGCCTCGCCGGGACGCCAGGCCCGGCAAATCCATAGAATGGATGGAAGTGATCGCGCCATCATCCATCCGTATCCTGAACGACGGCGACATTCCGCGTATTTTGGAGATCGCCCACCACGCCGGCTGGAGCCAGACCGCCGGCGACCTCGAGCGCATGCTGCGCTATTCCCCCGGAGGCTGCTTTGGCCTGGACCTTCCGCCGGAAGAGGGATGGCCAGGCGGCCTGGCGAGTACGGCCATGGCCTTCTCGCACGGTGCCGAACTGGGCTGGATCGCCATGGTGCTCACCGACCCCGCCCTGCGCGGCCGCGGCCTTGCCTCGCGCCTGATGGAACATGCCATCCAATATCTCCGCGATCTCGGCACCCACTGGATCAAGTTGGATGCATCGGATCTCGGCCGGCCGATTTATGAGCGCATGGGCTTTGCCCCCGAAAATTTGATGGAGCGAGGCTTGCGGGCCGCCGCCCCGGCGCCCGCCCCCCTTTCCACACAGTTCGTCGAAGTGCGGCAAAGCGCTTCCCTGCCCTTGCGTCTTGACTTTCGCGGCTTCGGGGCGGATCGTTCCCGGCTGCTCGGTATGTTCACGGCCCTCGACGGCGCGCGCTCCGCGGTGGCGGCCGGGGAGCGCGGCTATGCGATCTTGCGGCCGAACAAGTGGGGCGTGCAGCTTGGCCCGATGGTTTGCGATGGCCCGGCGGTGGCGGAGAGCCTGCTCCGCTGGGCGATCGGCGAGGCCGGCGGCCGGGCTTTGCAGTGGGATTTTATCCGGGAGAACCACGCGGCGCGGTCGCTCGCCGCCGCCTACGGTTTCGAAGTACGCCGCGTGCTGCACCGCATGACACTGCCGGGCATCCCTTCGCCCCCGCCGTTTCAGGGCTCGGCGGACCTGATCTACGCCATCGCGGGCTTCGATTTCGGCTAAAACACGCGCGGCGGCGGCCGCCGGCGTCTATTCCCAGGGGAGCACACGCCGGATGGTCCCTGGCCGCACTTCGAGCGTGAGCAACCCGCCGGTCTCGCGCAGCTTGCCCCGCACTTCCATGGGCGTGCCAATCCTCCCAAGCGCCGTTTCGCCGATGCTCTCCCCGTTCGAATCGAGCAGCAGCGCCGCGCGCTCCACGCCTTCCTTCGTGCGCAGCGCCAGCACCGGCGGGATGCCGCCGCGGATCGCGTTCGACGCGGGCGCAATCACCGAACCGCCCGAGCTGGGTTCCAGATAACCGGCGTACGTCTTGATGTCAACGATCTCTCCCCGCAACGTCACCTCGCCGAGTTCCCTCGCGGGCGAGGGTTCCGGAAACTCCACGCCGCGCGTGATGGGCTGGATGGATCCGTCATCCGCTTCGATCACCGTGAGCGTGCCGTTGTAGAGAAGCTTGCCGCTTACGGTAACCCCCATCCCGTCGAAACGCTCCGCCGCGGAAGAAAGCCCGTGAAAACCCGTCCCCACGAGCGGGTACACGGAGTAGTTGGAAAACTCCCCCGGATCCTGCATCCGCGGAACCCACAAACTTGGGACCGGTTTTGAGCGATAAACCCCCTCGAAGTTCTGGCGGATATCGAACTCGTAGCGTCCCGGATCGAAGGAAGGCTGCGAGAGCGCCAAAATTACCGCGAAAAGCGCCAATAACCCCGCGCCGCCCAGCGCCATCTGGACAAGAGATGGCCGCATCTCAGCTCTCCTCCGTTTCCGCGGGAGCGGCCCTGCGGCGCGGCGAAATCAGGCCGCGCTGGGATTGGATCTGGCCGGCGAAGGGAGTTCGCTTCTCCCTCTGGCCCGGAACCGGCAGCGGAGGACACTCGAACCCCGGCGGATTCGGCAGCGGGCTCACGTAGACGCATCCATCCACCAGCTTCACGGGAAACGTAGGTACCCGGTAAGCGCTCGGAGACGGCGCCAGGCCATTCTGTGGAAAATAGAGGGCGTCGTGCCAGGGGCAGCGCACGCACCCCGCCGACATCCCGTCCTCGCCGAGCGGCCCCAGTTGGTGCGCGCACACATTCGAGATCGCTGAAATTCCCTGCCAATGGCGGAATACCGCTACCCGCTCTCCGCCCGCCATGACAACCCGCGCGCGGCCCATGGGGATCTCCTCCGGCGCGCACACGGGCACAAAGCCATCGGAATCGGGAATGGCGACTGCGTGGTCGCGCGCCCGCTCGATGGCCGCGGCCTTCCGGTGCAGAGCAACCAGAACGAACATGCCCGCGCCCAGCAGGACGGTATAGACCAGGCTGCCCGCTCCCCGCGTGACGCCGAGTACGGCATGCAAGAATGCGAGTGCGTAGGCCGCGTAGCCCCACATCTGCAAACGCTTCCAGCCCTCCGGCGAAAGATAGGCAATCCAGAAATCATGGCTGGTGACGGCTTGCGCCGCCAGGATGAGAAGCGCGGCAAGCCCGAACAGCTCGAACGGCCATTCCCGCGGAGAAAGCCATTGGCCATTGCCAAGCACAATACTCGCGAGCGGATTCAGCACGCCGCCCGTATGCCGTAATATCACCGCCAGGGCCGCGTGCACCGCCGCCACCAGAAACGTGATTACACCCAGATGCCTTCGATGCGGAATGAGCGCCATGAAGGCTGGGTTCAGCCGGCTAAGCGGGCCGATGGCCAGAACGGCGTGCAGCAGCAGAATGGCCAGGGTGCCGAACGCGCGCGTCAGAATCGCGCCGGTCTCCGGATAATCCGGCCGCGGAACGCGCAGCATCGAGATCGATACGAACAGCGCGAGATAGAGAAAGATGCCGCCCGCGAGCGCGAGATCGACGAAAAACTTCCGCTTCGTCCAATAAATCGCTCGATAAGGGTAGATCATGACGCCTCGATGAACCGCCGCTCAGACCGGGTTGGGCAGCAATGCCTGGGTGATCAGCACCCGTTGCCCAAGGCTATAAACCAGCAGATACCCCTGGAGGTAATCCGCCTGGGGCGGCAGCCTGAAAGCTCGCGGCAACCGCGGATCGAATACGCCCAGCAAAAAAGCCCCGCTGGGAGGCTCGTCGAACGTCGAACGCTTCGGGGACCAATAGACCAGCAGATCGGGCTGGCGCAAGGCGGAAATTGTCTTGAGGCGCACCCATCGCTGGCCCGCTCCGGCGCCGCCGGCGGTCGATGCCTTATAAATTTCAATCCGCATGGAGACGCTGCGCTCGGCGTCTTGCTCCCCCTCCGTCTCCACGGATTGCTCCAGTTCGGCGGAAGCCGGCGGCGAAAGCCATTGCGGATCGGGAATCTCGGTGTACACCGGGGAGAGGTATCCAGCGATGCCGAGAAGCAACATCGCGGGCAGCAGCCAGGTGAGCAAGCCTATAATCCGGTGGTGCAGTTCACGCAACGGAGATGTCACCGGCGCGTCCCCTCCCCGCCCGTTGCCGCGGGATCATTCGCCTGGGCCGGCTTCACGGCGCTTCGGCCTGGGCGTCCTTCACCCCATGCGGTGCCATGCAGCGGCCGGGCGGTTACGCCCGTCGAACCCGCGCGCAATATCAGCGGCCAAAGCAGGGCGGCGCCTGGAATCAGCAGCATGCGAAAGGGGAAGCTTCCGACGGCTGCCCGCTCGCTGAAAGCGGTGGCCTCCGTAATGGCGAAGCGCAAGCCAACGGCGACACCCGCCATCAGATAAAGCAGCACAACCGCCAATAGCACGTTTCCGGCAATCACCATCAAGAGGCGCGTCCTTCCCCGGCGCTCCTCTGGCTGGCGGAAGCGCTTCTTCGGGAGATATCGGAATCTGTAGTCTAGCGCGAAACACTCCAATCTCGTGGACGCCGTCCCGGATGCCCCATGCGGCAACCGGACACCGAATCCCGCGGCAACCAAAAATTCCAGCGAGGCGGGCCGAACCGGCTTTCGAGAAGCCCCTGGCCTCAATTTCTCCCGCGCCTCCATGCCAGAACTCCATGACAGAATAAAGGCAGAGACGATGACCGCCAAGTCGCATTCACGCTACCGCTCCCCGCGGCGGCCGCCGCGGGAGTACACACTCACGCGCCTTGCTCCGCCCGCCACGCTCTTGGTGACCGCCATGCTCCTTGCCGGGCTGCTCCTCAATTGCGCCCCGGCGAAGGAGACGCTCTCCCTCCCCGGCTCCATCGGGAGTTGGAACCGTTCCACGGAGAGCCCGGTGGACCCTTCGGTCTTTCCGGAGTCATTGCGCCGTCTGGAAGCCGTGAGCGCTCGTGGCGCTACCTACGAGGGTCCGGATTCAAAGGCGCTGGTCACTGTCTACGAAATGCCGTCGGCAACCTCGGCCTTCGAGGCCGTGCAAACCTACCATCGAAACGCCGGGGAATACTATTTCCAGAAAGGCACGAACTTCGTGGTGCTGAGCCTCGCGGAACTTGACCCCGGCGCACAACGTCCATTTCTCCTGGACTTCCAGAAAGCTCTCAGCCCGGACGGGCCGAGGCGTGAGTAGCGAATCGAGGCGGGCGAATGCCGTCTGAAGTGATTGCTTCCGAAGCGCGGCCACGCCAGTTTCGCTGGCGCGGAGGCATCCGCCACGGCCGGCCGATGGATTTGCTTTTTGAGTTTGCCACCCTCGGCCTGGTGCTCTCCGGCTATCTGGCCATGCTGAGCACCGGCACGCTCGATCTCGCCACCAGCATCGTGGTATGCGCGGCCTTGCTCTACCGCGCGGTCTCGCTGCTCGGATTCGTCTCCCGCCGGGTGCCCGGATGGCTCATCGGCGTTCTTACCGTGGCCGGCATCGCGCTTTACCCGATGGACGCCCTCTGGTGGTCCGCCGATTTTATCCAAGCCACCGTACACTTGATCTTTTTCCTCGCGCTGCTGAAGCTGCTCTCCGCGCAGGGAAATCGCGACCACCTCACCTTGCTCGCCCTCTCGTTTCTGCTGGTGGTGGTGGCGGCCATCCTGAGTTCGGATTCCCTCTATTTCATTTTTCTGCTCGGCTTCCTCACGTTCAGCGTAGTGTCTTTCACCAGCCTCGAACTCCGCCGTTCGTTCGCGGCGCACAAGGTGGCGCGGGCGGGCATGAGGCGTCTGCCGCTCCGCCTCGTCCTCGTCAGCCTGCTGATTTCCGGCGGTATCGCGGCGATGTCGCTGGGGCTCTTCTACGCGCTGCCGCGCACGGCCAGCGCCGCGCTCAATCAATTCCTTTTACGTCGGCCCGGCACGCCGGGATTCGCTCGCGAAATGGTCCTTGGCCGCTACGGAGAGCTTACGCGGAACCCGGCGGTTGTGATGCGCATCCGGGAGATCCCTCTCGATGGCGCGCCCGCTCCGTTCCCCACTCACTGGCGTGGAGCGACTCTCACACGCTTCGACGGCAAGCGCTGGAGCAGCCCCGAGCAGCCTGGGGAACTCATCCGGGTGAGCGCCAGCGAGGTTTCCCTCGCGTCACCCGCTCAGCGGCGCCGGCCAGGGTTGCGCGGCGGCTATGAAGTTCACGTCTCCTCGCAGTTGGGTGAACTGCTCTTTCTGCCCGGCCTGGCCGAATTCCTCCGTATCGAGCAGAGTTACTTGTTCCGTTACCCGGACCGCACCCTGCGCCTTCCGCTGAACCCCAGGCAAGATCTCGAATACGCGGCATTCAGCTATTTCGATAACGAATGGGAGTTGGCCAGAGGGAAGGTAGCCGCCCTGAGCGGCTCCGACCTCGGCGTTCCGCGAACCAAGGATCTGCTGTATCTGCCCGCGATCGACCCTCGCATCGCGGAACTCGCCCACAGCGTAACCGAGGGATACGATACCCCTCTCGAAAAGGCGCGCATCCTCTCCTCGTATCTGCGCGGGAATTATCACTATAGCCTTGGAAAGGCCCCTTCCGGCGGCGCGGATCCGCTCGCGCGCTTTCTGTTCGAAACCCGCGAGGGACACTGCGAATACTTTGCCTCCGCCCTCGCGGTGATGTTGCGTACCCTGGATATTCCCTCGCGCGTCGCCACCGGCTTCCTGGTGACGGAATTCAATCCGCTGACCGGCTGGCATCTGGCGCGGATGTCCGACGCGCACTCCTGGGTGGAGGTTTGGCTGCCGGGCAGAGGCTGGTTCGGATTCGACCCCACGCCATCCTCCCGCCAGCGCCCGATGTCGCAGGTGCTCACTCGCCTCCGGCAGTGGCGGGACGCCGCGGACACCTTCTGGCGGGATTGGGTGCTCACCTACGACCTCGGACGCCAACTGACTCTGGCGGGCGGCGCCGGCGCGGCCAGTCGCGGTATTCGAGAATTGGCGTCCAGGGCGCTTACAGCGCTCAATGCCCCGGATGCCGCGCGCTTCACCGGATGGATATTGTCCGCCTTTGCGTGCCTGTTGGGGCTCTTCTGGCTATGGCGAACCCGCCTGGCCGGCATCTGGCGCCGGATACGCCGGCCGCTCACGATCCAGGCCGCCTCGGATGATGAAGCATCCCGTATTTATGCCAAGGCGCTGCGATCCCTGGCCGTCCGGGGATACAGGAAGCCGTCGTGGCAGACGAGCACGGAGTTCGCCGAAACGGTTGCCGGCATCGCCGGCATGCGGTGGTTCCAGGAATTCACCGAGGATTACCACGCGGCAAGATACGGCGGCGCCGGCGAAGCTCTCGCCCGGCTTCGGCGTCTCGCTCCGGAATCCGCGCGAGTTCCCCGGCGGTAGCTCCTGTGGCGTCCGGCTCGCGGGCGATAAAAACGTTCGCTCCCTGGCGGCGGGTTCACGCATCTAAAAAAGTTGCCTGGGAGGATTTATGAATTCACGTCGGGATTTCCTGCAAACGATTTCGGCCGGTTTGGCCATTTCCGCGGCGAGCGGCATTTCGAACGCGCAGACCACCGCGCCCTTCACGCTCCCCCCTCTGCCTTACGCGGCGGACGCGCTCGAGCCTCACATCGACGCGCTGACAATGACAATCCACCACGATAAGCACCACGCCGCGTACGTAGCCAACCTGAACAATGCCGTGAAGGGCCAGGCCTCGCTCGCGGGCAAGAGTCTCGAACAGATGCTCGGCAACCTGAACGCGGTTCCCGAAGCGGTAAGGACCGCCGTGCGGAATAACGGCGGCGGGCATGCAAATCATAGCTTCTTCTGGACAATCATGAAGAAAAACGGGGGCGGGCAGCCAAAAGGGGAATTGCTGGCCGCGATCGAAAAGAAATTCGGCGGCTTCGATTCATTCAAGGCTGCGTTGAGCGATGCCGGGCTGAAGCAGTTCGGCAGCGGCTGGGCGTGGCTGAGCGTGGACCGTAACAAGCAGTTGTCCCTCACCGCGACGCCCAACCAGGACAATCCCTGGATGAACGGACACTCACCGCTCGTCGGCGTCGACGTCTGGGAGCACGCCTACTATCT